>DASPFV010000063.1:0-40631 GCA_035620975.1 Vicinamibacterales bacterium | reverse complement strand
GCGCCCGCCCGGCCGCCGTACGTCATTGCAAGACCTGACCCCCAACGCCCCCAACGACGTCGTACTCGAGCCACATCGTGCCGGTGGTGGCGTACACGTGGTGCTTGCGCAGGCGCAGCGGCAGGCGGGGACCGGGAGAGGGGAGCAGCGGGATTCCCCCGCCCAGCAGTATCGGGATGACTGCGACGTCGACGCCGTCCACCAGGCCCGCCGCCGCGAGCTGCCGGAACAGATCGCCTCCACCCCACAACCAGAGCGGCCTGCTTTCGCCGGCCTGCTTGAGTGCGCGCACGTGGGAGACCGCGTCGGCGGCGAACGTCACGCCATCGCGTTCGCCCTCCGGCAGGCTCCGTGAGTAGACGTAGGTTGGGAGCGCCAATCCGCCAGCGCCACCCGTTTCCACGAACACCTCATAGGACCGGCGCCCCATCACCAGCCCGCTGAACCCCGCGTACAGCGCCGCGAAGTCGATCTCGGGATCGACCACGATCCAGTCGAACTCCCCATTCGGACCCGCAATGCAGCCGTCGAGGCTCGCTGCTACCGAATAGCGAAGCTGTCGCATGTCGTCCGCCTCCAGAGAGAAACCGAGGGGCTTCGCCCCGCCGGCCCCTCCATCGCCGTCGCTCGCGGGGGCGAGGAACTCAGAGACTCGCGCGCCGTGCCACCGGCCGGCAGCGGTGGAGCGAGGCTACTACGAAACGGCTGCCGGGAATCCGGCATCCCCCTGAAGACTCCCTCGTCACGAGCGGCGCGCCGAGGCCCGACCCGCTCGCGCCCTCGTTTTTCCGCCGCCGGCCCTTCTCCCCGTGGCCTTCGTCTCGCGCGGCCTTCGGGTGTTCGAAGACGCCTTGGCGCTCTTCCTGGTCGCCTTCTTCCTGTTCCTGTTCTCCTTCTTCTTCGGGAGCCGGCCGGCCGGCGGCCGCCCCACCCACGTCGCTGCGGATTTCAGCGAGTCCGACACGTCGTAGGCTTCCCGGATCCAGTCTGTGATAGGCGACTCCACCTCGTCGCGGTGGCGAATCTGTACGAGGTGGGCCAGCTTCGCACGCGAGACTCGGGTGGTCCGGCGGACCTGTGGGGCATTCAACGGGCGGCCCAGGAAAATGCAGACCTCCAGCACGCGCGTCTTCGGCCGGACGAAGAAGTAGCAGGCCTTCCGGGCGAACATGATCGAGGCGTGCGACGCGTAGATGCGCTGGTCGCCGAACTCCGCCGCCGTCTCGCGGAGCCGTTCCCAGGCGTCGCGGATGTCTTCCGGGAGATCCTTCGTCAGCGCCGCCTCGGTGGTCGTCCAGCAGTCGTGCGGCGTTCCCGCTTCTATCCACTGTTTGCAGTGGTAGCACTCGTGTCCCGCCATGGCTCAGGCTACCTCAGGGCGGCAGCGACGCCGAAGCAAGGTCAGCAGAGGAGCGACCCCGGAATTCCTGCGCCGCTGCCTCGGCGGTGTCTGGAACGCACCGGCACCGCGCAAGGCCGGGGGCTCTTCACCGGGGCTGCTCGCGCCCGGCGAGGGGACCGATGGTCTCGAAATCCCCGCGGAGAACCTTCAACGCGTACTTCTCGCGGTTGATCTCCCTGCGCGTGCGGATGCCCATACGGCGGAACAGAGGCAGCGGAGGGCACCATCCCTGGATCGCGTGCTGCAGGAAGAAGCCGAACACCACCCCCGGGAGCAGGAGGAAACGCCGGTTCACCGCCGCGCCCAGTGCAACGCCTGCCAGCGAGGCGATGGCGGCGTTGGTCTGGAGATACCGCTCGACGTCCCACTCGCGATCGAGCGCGCCGATGTGCTGGCTGATCGTGTCCCGGTCGGCGGACGCCAGCTCTTCGAGACAACGCTGGGTCTCCAGATCGACGAGTCGGTTGAGCCGGTCGGCCGAGCTGCCGCGGACGCGGTCCTCGGCGAAGGCTTCGCGCGCGCGTTCGGTCGGCACGTCCATGCTTTTCATGCGCACACCGCCTTCCAGGCGGCGGCGGCCCGCTCGGTCGCGGCGGCGCCTGCCGGTGGAACCGTCGTGAAGTCGCCGCGGATGGCCTTCACGCCGAACCGCTCGCGATCGATCTCGTGCCGCGTGCGAACGCCGAGGCGCCGGAAGATGGGTAGCAGCGGATACCATCCCTGGGAGGCATGGACCAGCAGCATCACCGCGACGATGGCGGGAACCGCCAGGAACCGCCGGTCGACCGTTGCGCCGAGTACGAGCCCGAGCAGGCCTGCCAGAGAGGCTTCGGCCTCCACCACGCGCTCGAAGTCCCATTCCATGTCCAGCGCAGCAATCTGGTCGCTGAGTTCGTCGGGGGTGTGCCACGCGGCTGCCTGGCGCAAGCGCAGCTGTATGCCGCGGTCTACGCGCTCGTTGATGGGTGGCCAGGTGTTCGCCCGGACCCGATCAGGTCCGGGCGCGTGAAGTGTCGCATGCATGGTCGCGGCGCGTGCAAGAACGCCGCCGTCCGAACCACGCACCGTGGGGCACGACAGCATGTCACGACTGGCCAAAGCAGCGGCTGCACTTGACGCTGGAGCGTTCTGCTAATCTGAACCATGAGCCGTAACGCTCGAGCTGTTGCCCTCTGCGCACCGCTCCTGGCGTTCGCCGCTGCCTGTGGCTCCAGTCGACCCACGGAGCCGACAGGCCCGGTTCGTGTTCGCACCGTGGTGGTGCTTGGCGACAGCCTCGCCATCTCGCCCTCCCGCAGCGAGAGCTTCCCGGCCGTCCTGCAGGCGCGACTCACCGATCGACGGTTGCCCTGGACCATGCTCAACGCCGGCGTGAGCGGAGACACCACGTCGGGCGGCCTGCGCCGCGTCGACGCGCTGCTCGGCGAGGAGGTCGGCGTACTCGCGGTTGCGCTCGGCGCGAACGACGGGTTGCGCGGCGTGGATGTCAGGATGATCGAGGAAAACCTGTCCGCGATAATCGAGCGAGCGAAGGCCCGCGGCATCCGCGTGCTGCTCTGCGGGATGGAGACGCCGCCGCTCCGCGGCTGGGAGTACAGCGTCGAGTTCCACCGTCTGTTTCCGAGGCTCGCGTCCCGCCATGCCGTCCCGCTCGTCCCGTTCCTGCTGGCCGGCGTCGCGCTGGATCCCGGCATGAACGGCCACGACGGGATCCATCCGAACGCGAATGGTGCGCGGCGGATCGCCGAGAACGTCTGGCCCTATCTGGAGCCGCTGGTGACGAACCCCTGACCGGCTCGACGACATCCACCGTCGCTCGATTGGATCTCGTCGGCATTCTCGACCTGAATCACCAGTGGCTGTCCCACCGGCTTTTGACACTCGTTCAACCCTTCTCACGGAGTGCTCGACGCGACGACTCGTGAGACCGTCCCCGCACGACGACCGGGAGCGTGCTGACGCGCGCCGCGCGTAGAATACCGCCAGGACTCAGGAGACCGACATGACGGCTGTGCGCGTCCTTTGCCTCGCCTTCACGATCGCGGGCGCGTGTCTCACCGCGCCTGCCCTGCGCCTCGCCGCCGCTCCGCAGGTCCAGCGGTTCGATCTCGTGATCCGCGGCGGCGAGCTCCACGACGGCACCGGCGCGCCAGGCCGCCGGACCGATGTCGGCATCGTCGGCGACACGATTGCAGCGGTGGGCGATCTGTCCCGGGCCACCGCCTCCCGCCGGATCGAAGCGAAGAACCTCGTCGTTGCACCGGGCTTCATCGACATGCACAGCCACTCGGACTTCCCGCTGCTCGTGGACGGCCGCGGGTTGTCGAAGGTGCACCAGGGCGTGACGACCGAGCTGTTCGGCGAATCCGGATCGGCGGCACCGGCGCTCGGACCGGCGCGCGACGAGCTGGCGCGCTCGCTCGCGGAGTTCGAGCTGACGCTCGACTGGGCGACGCTCGGCGAGTACTTCGCGCGGCTCGAACGTCAGGGCACCAGCGTCAACATCGTCTCGACGGTCGGCACCGGCCAGGTTCGGGCCGCGGTCGTCGGCTACGACAGGCGCGCCGCGACGGCAGACGAGATCGCGAAGATGGAGGCGCTCGTCGAGCAGGCCATGCGCGATGGCGCGGTCGGCGTCTCCAGCGGCCTCATTTACCCTCCGAACCAGTATGCATCAACCGAGGAGCTGATAGCGCTGGCGAAGGTGGCCGCGCGGCACGGCGGCATCTACGTCTCGCACATCCGGAACGAGGCCGGCGGACTGCTCACCGCGCTCGAGGAGGCTATCCGCATCGGCCGGGAGGCGGGCACGCCGGTGGAGGTGCTGCACTTCAAGCGATCCTCGATACAGCTCGACGCGGCGGTGCAGAAGCCGTCCATCCAGGAAGCGGCCGCGCTCCTCGAGGCGGCGCAGCGCGACGGCGTGAAGATCTACGCCGACGTCTATCCCTATCCCGCCAGCCAGACCACGCTCAGCGTTCGCATTCCCGACTGGGCAAGAGAAGGCGGCCGGCAGAAGATGCTCGAGCGGCTGCGCGATCCCGCGACTCGCGAGAAGATCCGCAACGAGGTGCGCGCGACCTTCGGGCGGGGCACCGGGGGCGCGACGGGCGACACGATTCTCTTCGGCCTCACGACGTACGAGCCGCACCGGCGCTTCCAGGGCAGGCGCGTGACCGAGATCGCCAGCGAACTGGGCGTCGAGCCGGCCGAGGCGATCCTGGAGCTGGTGGACAAGGCTGACGGCCTGACGAGCGCGGTCTACTTCAGCATGCGCGAGGAGGACGTGCGCTATGCGCTGACGCTGCCATGGACCACGATCGGGAGCGACGGATCCGCGCTCGCGCCTGAGGGGATCCTCGCGCGCGGACACCCGCATCCCCGCTCGTACGGGACCTTTCCGCGCGTGCTGGCCCGCTACGTGCGCGAACAGCAGGCATTGACGCTCGCCGAGGCGATCCGCAAGATGACCTCGCTGCCGGCCTCGCGCCTCGGCCTGGCCGATCGTGGTTCGATCGCGGTGGGCAGGAGGGCGGATCTCGTCGTCTTCGATGCCGCGACGATCATCGATCGCGCGAATTACGCGAGGCCGCACCGGCTGGCCGAGGGCGTGCGGCACCTGGTCGTGAACGGCGAGGCCGTTATCCGTAACGGCGCGCACACCGGCGCCAGGCCCGGCCGGGTGCTCCGTCACCGCAGCGGCAGCTGAGGCTCGGCTGTGGTTCAGGGGGGCGCCGTTACGAGTATTCCTTGCCGCTCTCGGCCAGCGTCATGAGAACTTCACGATCGGGGATCCTTCGTTTCAACCCCTCGAGTTCGTCGGCCCCGCTCGTCAACGGCAACACGATCTGCCCGCCTTCGACGGCCGAGCGGTAGAGCGCTGACACGATCTCGAGCCCGTGGTACGCACGCTCGAACCGGGCCGGATGCAGCCTGGCGTCGTCGTCCAGCCAGTCGGCCATCTGATCGACGTAAGGCGGCATGTCGTGGTCGTAATCCATGCTGCCGGGACCGGATTGCACGCCGTCGCGTGTGACCGCGCGCCAGCCGCCGCCCGTATGGACTTCGGCAAAGCCGTCGCTCCCCTGCGCGCCGATGCGGCATTTGCGCCACCAGTAGGGAACGTCCGGGACATCCGGCGCGCCCGCGCCGCAGTCGTAGACACCACGGACGCCGTTCGAGAAGTGCACGACGCCGGAAATGTAGTCCGGCGAGGCGTGCGAGTCGACGAGCTTGCGGCGGCCCGCCGCCTGCCCCATGGCCCACGCGGCTGGTGAGTACTCGTTGAACCACGACGTGTAGTCCACGAGGTGGCTGAGCAGGTGCGTGGCCCAGCCTGTCGCCGTCCCGTACACGCAGTGGATCGTCCCGATGGCCCCGCTCGCGACGATGGACTTGACCTTCTGATAGTGATCGCCGTATCGATGCTGATGGCTGACGACTGCCTTGACGCGCGCCGTTTCGAGCCTCTGTTTGATCGCCATGCCCTCGGCACTTGTCAGAGCGACCGGCTTCTCGAACGCGATCAGTTTTGCGCCCGACTGTATCCCGATCTCGACGAGCGGCAGGCGGACACCCGGCGGGGTGCAGAAACAGAACACATCCGGCTTCAGCTCGCCGGCGAGCGCTCGGGCGTCGGTGCTGGTGCGCATCTCTCCCAGCTTCGAGGCAGCCGCGGCGAGCCGCTGCCCGTCGCGGCTCGCGATCCCCACGAGCTGAAATCGCGCGTTCGCCTTGAATGCCGCAGCATGGTGCAGGCCGCGCTTGCCCATGCCCACGACCACGACGCGGTACGGTCCCGTCACTTCGCCGACCGATCCCAGTCGAGCACTTTCGAAACGACGTAGTCCACTTCAGCCGCGGTGAGCTCGGGGTACATCGGCAGGCTGATGCAGCTCGCGGCGTTGCGCTCGGCGTTGGCCACCGATCCCGCGATCCGGGCCCCCTTGCCCCACGGGTAGCCTTCCTGCCTGTGGATCGCGATGGAGTAGTGGGTCTTCGCGTCAATGCCGTTCTGCACGAGGAAATCGAGCAACTGGTCGCGATGCGCGGGGTTCTTCGTCTCGATCACGTAGAGATGGAACACGTGACGGTAGCCCGGCCGCACATGCGGCAGGTCGACGCGCGCCGCACCGCGCAGTCCTGCCGTGTATCTCGCCGCCCACTGGATGCGCTGATCGTTCCACTCGTGGATGTGCTTCAGCTTGGCGCTCAGCACGCCAGCATGCAGGTCGTCGAGACGGCTGTTGAAGCCAAAGCTGTGCACGTTGCGCTTCGAGGACCCGTGATTGCGCAGTTTGCGCACCCGCGCATCGAGCTCGGGATCGTTCGTGACGAGAGCGCCGCCGTCGCCGAATGTTCCGAGGTTCTTCTGGATGATGAAGCTGATCGACGTCGCGTCGCTGAGCTCACCGATCCGGAAGCCGTCTCCCGCCGCGTCGATGGCCTGCGCGTTGTCCTCGATGACGCGGAGCCCGTGCCTGGCCGCAATCTGCCGGATGGCTGGCATATCCGCGCACTGGCCGTACAGGTGGACGGGAATGATCGCCTTCGTCTTCGGTGTGATTGCCGCTTCGATCTTCGCCGGATCGATGCACTTCGTCGTCGGATCGCAGTCCACGAACACCGCCGTCGCGCCCGCAATCCAGATCGCCTCGGCTGTCGCGAAGAACGTATTCGGATGCGTGATGACCTCGTCGCCCGGTCCGATGCCCATCGCCATGAGCGCGAGCCAGATGGCGTCCGTCCCGTTGCCGACGCCGATCGCATGCCGGGTTCCGTGGAAGGCAGCGAGCTCCTGCTCGAACTGTTTGAGCATCGGCCCCTGCACGTACTCGCCGCTCTCGATCACCCGCTGGATGTTCGCATCGATTTCCGACTGGATGTTCTTGTACTGACGAACGTGGCCGTAGAACCCGACCTGCATCATCACCTGCATGTGCTGCTCCCTGCGACACTCGGATTGAAATCAGTCGGACAGTTTACAACGAGGTGCGGCGTGACGCCTACGTCCAGGCGCGTACGGGAATGAGAGTCCCGGCGCGCACCCTCGCGGGATCGTTGCGCCTGCCCTTACTGGCTGAGTCCCTTCGCTATCGAGGGTCGCCACCCGACCGGCTGACCACGCGACGAATTCGTAAGACGAAATCGTAAGCAGATGTTCCTTGCAGCCGGTGAACCCTGTCGGCTAGCCTGTATTCCGCTCCCCCTTTGTTGGCTCGAGTGACAGTCAAGTCGGGTCAAGTCGAAGGAGGTCTCCGTGCGTCGTGCCCTTCTGCTGCTCGTCGCATTCGTGGTCCTGATGACGGGAGTCCGGGCTCAGGACACCGATCGCATCATCGATCTGAGCTCCAAAGCCGCGCGCATCGCCCGCGCCGTCAATGGCAGGAATCTGACGGGACCGTCCGGTGCGGGACGCCCGGAGATCGTTTCGGCATTCCTCGCGAACCGTCACGGCGGCGAGACAATCGCAAGCCTCGTCATGGCGAACGTGAACGCAACCGCTCAGGGCATCACTCACGTCCAGTTGGCGCAGCGTGTCGCCGGCCTCGAGGTCTACGGGACCTACGTCAAGGCGGCGCTGACGCCGGCGGGCGAGCTCGTGAGCGTCATCGAGAACCTCGCGCCGGCCGGCGGCGCGCTGCTGCCGTCGCGCATCGACTACCGCGATGCCCTGGTCGTGGCGCTGCAGCGCCGCTATCCAGGCGAGCCGACGGATCTGCCTGAGGTGGGCTCGGCCGAGAACCGCGTGGTTTTTGGACGCGGCGACCGCTTCCACCAGGATCCGGCGGTGACCCGCGTCGCAATTCCTCTCCAGGGAGGGCAGCTGCGGATCGGCTACCTCGTCGAGACGTGGGACCGGCAGAACCAGTTGTGGCACACGATCGTGAACGGCAACGAACGCATCCTGTTCGAGGAGCTGCGGACCGCGAGCGACCGGTATAACGTCTTCACGAATCAGCCGCTGCGGACCGCGCAGACGGTCGTCGATGGTCCCGGGAGCGGCAACGCCGAGTCGCCGATCGGCTGGGTCTTCAACAACACGACCATCGGCAACAACGTCGACGCGTACGTCGATGCCGACAACAACAACTCCGCCGACACCAACGGACGCCCTGTCGTGTCGAACCAGGACTTCCTGGCTGCCTTCAACCTGACGATCGATCCCAGAAGCGCCGCCGAGACGCGAGCCGCGGCGGTGACGAACCTGTTCTTCCTGAACAACGTGATCCACGACAAGCTGTATCGGCACGGCTTCACCGAGGCGGCCGGCAACTTCCAGGCCGATAATTTCGGCAACGGCGGCAGCGGCAACGATCCGGTCAACGCCGAAGCACAGGATGGCGGCGGCACGAACAACGCCAACTTCGCCACCCCGTCCGACGGATCGCGTCCGCGGATGCAGATGTATATCTGGACGCAGAGTTCGCCTGTTCGCGACGGCGACGTCGACTCCGACATCGTCTATCACGAGTACGGCCACGGGTTGACCTGGCGGATGATCGGCGGGATGGGCGGGCCGCTGGCCGGCGCGATCGGCGAGGGCATGAGCGACACCGTCGCGCTCTACATCAACGGCGACGACGCGGTGGCCGAGTATTCATACAACCGGGCGTCCGGCATACGCCGCTATCGATACACCAACTACCCGTTGACCTACAGCAGCGTGACGGGCAGCAGCGTGCACAACGATGGCGAGATCTATGCGGCCGCGATGTGGCGGCTGCGCGAACTGTGGCTCGCGTCGGGGCGCTCGATGGACGCCCTGTGGGACGTCGTCGTGGGCGGGATGAACTTCACCCCGTCACGGCCGGCCTACGAGGACATGCGCGACGGCATTCTCGCCGCCTCGACCACGACCGAAGGGGATTGCGTCATCTGGCAGGCGTTTGCGCAGTTCGGGATCGGCCAGGGGGCGGACGGCCGCGAATCCTGCTTCGGGCCGTTCTGCTCCGTCAGCATCACGCAGTCCTTCGTCGTCCCGTCGATCTGCTCGTCGACGCCGCCTCCGAACACGGCGCCGTCGGTGACGATCTCGACACCCGCGAACAACAGCTCGTTCACGGTCGGGACGGCCATCTCGTTCTCCGGGTCGGCCTCGGATGCGGAAGATGGCTCGCTCAGCTCAGCACTCGTCTGGACATCGAGCCGAGACGGTCAGATCGGCACCGGCGCGTCCTTCAGCCGTGCGGACCTGTCCGTCGGGACACACACGATCGCCGCGTCCGTGACCGACAGCGGCAACCTGACGGGGTCGGCCGGCATTTCCATCACCATCACCGAAACGTTGCCGCCTCCGTCCGGAATCACGCTCACCGCGGCCGGCTACAAGGTGAAGGGCGTCCGGCACGCAGACCTGAGCTGGTCGGGTGCATCCGGCACGCACATCGAGGTATACCGCAACGGAGTCCTTCAGTACACGACCGCCAACGACGGAGCGCACACCGATGTCGAGGGCGGAAAGGGCGGCGGGACCTTCACCTACAAGGTGTGTGAGATCGGCGGATCCGTCTGCTCGCCGACCGTGACGGTCGTCTATTGACAGAAGGGCAGCCTGATCTCGAGTGACAGGCCGGCACCCTTCGACGGTGCCGGCCTGTCGCCTCGGGGGTTGGATCCCCGCCGATGAATGGACCGCCCAGCCCCGGGGACCGCGGCGCGGCGCGCCCGGCGTCGCCGGATACGCCGGGAGGATATGCGGCGCGTGGCGACGAAGGCAGGGTCGGGCCGTCCGGCGAGGTCAAAGGGCCTGTCAGGGCCTGGTAGTCTCAGCTCTCCCGCTTCAGGGCCCCGCGCAGCTTGTCGGCCAGCGAGCCGAACGCCCGCGCTGACGGCTCCCCCTGTCGCTCCGCGTACGCCCGCGCCTCGTCGGCTTCCACCGCCTGCGCCACGGCCTGGCTGCTCAGACGTATGCGTCGCGCTGCCGCGTCCACTTCGAGGACAACGACCTCGACGCCGGAGCCGGCGGCGAACGTCTTCTTCAGATCGGCTCCGTGCGCCAGGCCGGTCTCGCTCGACGGAATGAGTCCCTGGATGCCGGGCTCCAGCTCCACGAACGCGCCGAACGGCGCCACGCGCGTGACGCGGCCGCGGCGGATCTCTCCGGCGTGATAGCGATCCGGGACCGTGACCCAGGGATCGTCGGTGAGTTGCTTCAGACCCAACGAGATCTTCCGGCCGTCATCCTCCACCCGCAGGACCTTGACCGTCACCTGCTCGCCTGGGTTCACGACCTGCGACGGATCCACGACGCGCGACCAGCTCATCTCGGAAACGTGCAGCAGGCCCTGCACGCCGCCGCCGAGATCGACGAACGCGCCGAAGTCGCGTACCGAGGCGACGCGCCCGGTGAGCACGGCGTCAACCGCGATCGAGCTTCGCACCTCGGCTGCTGCGGCGCGCTCCTCCTCCTCGAGGAGCGCGCGCCGGGACACGACGATGTTCCGGCCTCGTTCCTTGTATTCGATGATGCGGAACCGGTAGACGCGCCCTTCGTGCTGTGCGGGATCGGTATTGCGGACGATGTCGATCTGCGAGTTCGGGCAGAACGCCCGCTGGCGTGCGATCCGGACCTCGTAGCCACCCTTCACGGCACGTTCGACCCTGCCTTCGACGGGCAATCCCGCGTGGAACGCGTCTTCGAGCTGGCGAGCCGAGGCGGCACCGAGCGCGAGACGTCGCGACAGCTTCAGCCCGCCGGCGGTTGAGACGACTGTCGCCTGGATGCGGTCACCGACCGCGACCTCGATCGTTCCCTCGTCGTCTTTCAGCTCCCCGATGTCAATGACGGCTTCGCTCTTGCCGCCAACGCTGACGAGCGCCACTTCAGGTCCAATCGAGACGACCTGGCCCTCGATCGTCTGCCCCTTCTCGATCGGCTTCGCCTGGAGCGACGCCTCGAACAGCGCCGCAAAATCCTCATCGGGTTCCGTCACCGCAGACTCCTCGGACGGATTATCCACCCTCCGGGTCAGATCGTGCATTCAAGATTGTCGGTCGTGCTAAAACAAGTCCTGAGCCCGAGCACTTCCGTTCCCGAACGAAGGAACACGGATGATGAAACGCCAGCAATCCGTCCGAACCATGCCCTTGTCACGCCGCCAGATGCTGTACGCACTTTCCATCGGCAGCGTGGGCGCCGCGTTCGACTGGCATGGCCGGGCCTATGCGCGGCAGACCACGGCTGCGGCCGGCACGCCCGCGTTGGCAGCGCTGAACCGATTCCCGCGCATGGTTCAGGAGTTCTTCGTCGCGCGCGAGAACGCGCTGCACCAGCAGCGCGTGGAACGGCTCGCACTCCTGCAGACGAAGGCCGACGCCGAGGCGTACGTGCAGGCGGTCCGCAGGAAGATCCGCGAGTCGTTCGGGCCGTTTCCGGAGAAGACGCCGCTGAACCCGCGCGTCACGAAGGTCGTCGAGCGGGATGCCTACACGATTGAAAACGTCCTCTTCGAGAGCCGCCCCGGGTTCCTGGTGTCGGCGAACCTCTACGTCCCCAGGGGACGGCGCTTCCCGCTGCCCGGCGTCGTCGGCTCGTGCGGGCATTCGGCGAACGGCAAGGCGATCGACACCTATCAATCGTTCTGCCAGGGGCTCGCGCGTCTCGGCTACGTCGTGCTGATCTTCGACCCGATCGGCCAGGGTGAGCGCATGCAGTACGTGGATGCGAACTGGAAGCCGAGACGCGGGGTCGGCACGGCCGAGCACAATTACGCGGGCATTCAGCAGGTCCTGGTGGACGAACGCTTCTGCACGTGGCGGGCGTGGGATGGCATCCGCGCGCTCGATTATCTGATCACTCGCGAGGAGGTCGACACGAACCATCTCGGGATCACCGGCAACTCGGGAGGCGGCACGATGACGACATGGCTGTGCGGCCTGGACGACCGCTGGACGATGGCCGCGCCGAGCTGCTTCGTCACCGAGCTGCGGCGGAACATGGAGAACGAGCTGGGCGCCGACATCGAGCAGATCCCGCCGCGTGCGCTCGCCCTGGGCCTCGATCACGAGGATTTTCTGGCGGCCCTCGCGCCGAAGCCGGTGATCATCCTGGCGAAGGAGAAGGACTACTTCGATGTGCGCGGGACGATCTCGGCGTACGAGCGGCTGAAAGGGCTCTATCGGCTCCTCGGCGCGGAAGACAACGTCGCGTGTTTCGTCGGGCCGACCTACCATGGCTACTCGCAGGAGAACCGCGAGGCGATGTACCGCTGGTTCAATCGCTGCACGGGCATCTCCGACGCGACGGCCGAGCCAACGCTGGCGCTGGAGAAGGAGGAGACCCTCTGGTGCACGCCGCGCGGGCAGGTCGCGGAGCTGGGATCGAAGCCGGTTCACGACTTCACCCGTGAGAAGTCGACGGCGCTCGCGTCGAAGCGGGGGTCCCTGGACCCGGAAGCGCTCGGCCGCTCGGTCGCAGCAACGTTGAGGCTTCCTGAGCGCAGCGGTGCGCCGGAGTTCCGCATCCTGCGGCCGCTGCCCGACCGCAGGTATCCCCTCCGCCACGCGCTGCCGTACATGGTGGAGTCCGATCGACACGTGTACGCGCTGGTCTATAGACTCACCAGGGAACCGCTCTTCTCCAGACCGCCGCGCGAGACGAGGCACGCGATCCTCTATATCTCGGATGAGTCAGCCGATGCCGAGCTGCGGAGCGAACCGTTGGTACGAGAGCTCATCGAGAGCGATCCCGACGCGGCGTTTCACACATGCGACGTGCGGGGCATCGGCGAGTCGAGCCCGCAGACCGCCAGCCTGAACCGCGGCGACGAATACACGACCGACTACCTCTATGCGTCACACGCGCTATTGCTCGACTATCCCTCCCTCGGCCAGCGGACCTTCGACGTGCTCCGGGTCCTGGACTGGCTCGCGGCATGCGGCTACGACCAGGTTCATCTTGCCGCGCGAGGACAGGGCGCCGCGCCGGCAGCGTTCGCGGCGCTGCTCTCGCCAACGGTGACGCGAGTGACGCTGAAGCACCCGCCGGCCTCCTACGCGGCGATTGCCGAATCCCCCGACTACGACTGGCCGCTGTCCGCGCTGCCGCCCGGCGTGCTGACCCGTTTCGATCTGCCTGACTGCTACGCCGCTCTGAGAGCAAAGCACCTCAGGCTGCTCGAACCGCTCGGGGCCACAGGTCGGCCATAGAACAACGCAGTCCACGCCTGGTGCAGAGCATCCTGTCCGCGAGGAACACGTGACGCCGTCGGTACCGTCGCTCTTCGGTGGGGGTATCGCCGAGCCCGCCAGTCAGACAAGGGCTGAGGCAGGCGGTTCAGGATTCGTGCAGTCCGACGCGCACGGCAGTCGGCCTTGACTGGCGCAGGCCGGTCACTCCGCGCGGACGGCGAGCATCGGATCGACGCGGCTCGCACGCACGGCAGGGATCACGCACGCGACGAGCGCGACGGTCACGATCACAGCCACCGCGAAGACCTGGGCGGTATCGATGGCGCCGACGGCGAACAGCTGCGCGGCGAGCACCTGCCGGGCCGCGATGGCGCCGGCGATGCCCAGCACCACGCCGACCGCGACGAGTCGGGCGCCATCAGCGGCGACTTCGCGGACGACCATGCGGTGGCTGGCGCCGAGTGCGAGCCGGATCCCGATCTCGCGCGTACGCTGAGTGACGAGGTACGACATCACGCCGAAGATGCCGAGGGCCGACAGCAGCACCGCGAGCGCGGCGAACGTGCCCATCAGCCACATCGTGAAGTGCGACTGCGCGGTCTGCGCGGCGACCAGCTCCTCGAGCGTCGTGACGTTGTAGACCGGAATCGCCGGATTCAGCTCCTGCACGGCCGCACGCAGCGTGCCGGCGATGCTCGACGGCGGCAACGACGTGCGCACGACGATCGCCACCTGGCGAACGGCGGCGAGCATCGGGAAAAAAAGATCGGGATCGGCCGTCGGATTCTCGGGCAGGCCCCGGTACTTGACGTCCGGAATGACGCCGATGATCTGCCGCCACGGGCCCTCCGACTGCAGGTCGCCGAGCTTGATCCGCTTGCCGATCGGGTTCTGGTGCGGCCAGAAGCGGCGCACGAGTCGTTCGGTGACGATAACGGCTGGCGTGTCGGGGACGATCTCGTTCGGCGCAAACGTACGGCCGGCGAGCAGGGGAATGCGCAGGGTCGCGAAGAAGTCCGGCGTCACGCGATGCACGTAGGCGCGTGGCCGATTCTGCGCCGTCACCTCGCCCATCCCGTCCGCTGCGTAGAAGACCGCGCTGGAGCTGCCATCGAGCGGCAGGTCGGTCGTCAGGCTCGCGGCGACGACGCCGGGCAGACTCCGAAGACGCTCGAGCACGCGCTCGTTGCCGATCGGGCCGCTGAGCTCCCCGGCTGGCGTCGCCTGCTCGGCCGGCAGGCTGACGCGCAGCGTGAGCACCGACTCCGGCTCGAAGCCCGGATCGATCGCGGTGAGGTTGCTCACGCTTCGGATCAGGAGGCTCGCGGAAACCAGCAGCACGAGTGCGAGTGACACCTCGGCGATGACCAGGATACTGCGGGCGCTGCGAGCGCCGGTGGCGGTGCCGCGTGTGGTGCTCTTGAGGGCATCAGAGAGCCGTGCGACGCGCGCGTGTGCCGCCGGAGCCAGTCCCAGCAGGATGCCGCACGCAGCCGCCAGCACCACCGCAAAGCCGACAGCCGGGAGATCGACCGCCGGATGCGTGAAGCTCGGGAGCACGACGGGGCTCGTGGCCAGCAGCACGCGCAGCGTGCCGTGGGCGACCGCCAGGCCGGCGCCAGCGCCGAGCAGCGTCAGCACCAGACTCTCCGTCAGCAGCTGCCGCATCAGCCGTGAGCGGCTGGCGCCGATCGCCGATCGCACCGCGATCTCGCGCTGTCGGGTTGCCGCGCGCGCGAGAAGGAGATTCGCCACATTCGCGCAGGCGATGAGAAGGACGACGACGACCGCGGCCAGCAGCACCCGGAGCGCCGGTCGCAGCTGCCCGAACACCTCCACCGCGAGCGGACTCACCTCCACGGCACGCTTCTCGTTCGTGTCCGGATACGTCTGCTCGAGTCGCGCGGAGATCGTGTCGAGCTCGCGCTGCGCGCCCTCCTGCGTGACACCCGATTTGAGCCGCGCAATCGCGACGAACCCCCTGGTACCGCGTCTGTCGAGCGTTTGCGGTGACTGGACGGCCTCGAACGGCAGCCAGAGCTGCGCCTGGTCGGTCAGGCCGCGGAACCCCGGCGGCATGACGCCGACGACGGTGACGGGGCCCGTGGCGAGCACGACCTTCGACCCGACAATGCTGGCATCCGCCCCGAACGAGCGTCGCCACAACCCATCGCTCAGGATCGCCACGCCGTCGGCGCCTCGAGCATCCTCCTGCTGCTGAAATGGACGCCCGAGCGCCGGCGTGACGCCCAGGATCTGAAAGTAGTTGGCCGAGACGATCTCGATATCGATCCGTTCCGCCTGCTGAAGCGCGAGTGTCGCGGTTGCGCCATCGAAGAGTGCCATCCCGTCGAAAGACGACGATTGCCGGCGCCAGTCGACGAAATCGGGATAGGACGCGCCGCGACGCTCCGTCCGCTCCCGCTCGACGGTGCCCCACAGCTGGACGAGACGTTCGGGCTCGCGGTACGGGAGCGCGTCGACGCTGGCGGCCTCACCGAGGCTGAAGATGGCGGTCGTGCCACCGATGCCGAGCGCCAGCGTCGTGATCGCGACCAGGGCGAATGTCGGTGTGCGACGAAGCGTCCGGAACGCGTACCGCACGTCCTGCCACACGCTCTCGATCGTCGGAAAGGTCCACATGTCCGTCAGTTCCTCCTTCACCCGGGTCCTGTTGCCGAAGCGGCGCATCGCGGCGCGCCGCGCATCCAGCTCCCCATCGGTACGCGCCGCAATATCGGCCTCGCGCATCGCAAGGTGGAACGCGAGCTCGTCCTCCAGATCGCGATGGACGCGCCGGCGGCGCCACACGGCCGTAATGCGGTAGCACAGCGCGATGAGGCTGTAGAGCATCGGGCCTCAAGTGGTGCGCATCACGCGGGAGACGGCCGTCGCGACGCGCTCCCACTCCTCGGTTTCGCGCGCGAGCTCCCGCCGCCCGAGCGCGGTGAGGCGGTAGAACTTGGCGCGACGGTTGTTGTCGGACGTGCCCCAGTGTGCGCGCAGCAGGCCGCGGAGTTCGAGCCGGTGCAGCGCCGGATACAACGCGCCTTCTTCGACCTGCAGTACGTCTTCCGATGCGCGCAGGATGAATTCAGCGATCGCGTAGCCGTGGCGGGGTTCGGCACGCACGGCCTTGAGCACGAGCATGTCGAGCGTGCCGGGCAACACGCCGCCGGGGGGTCGTGCGTCTCCCATATGCCGCTTAGGGGAGACTACTGCGATCAAGGGGGTGCGTCAACCTGGAACTGACGTGTCGCGCGTCACGTGCCCCGAGACGCGTGCCACGCCTCCCACCCGTACCGCCGACGGCGCAAAGGCGGAGCCAGCCGCTACCGTGAGAAGGTCCCTGAGACCCACTACTCGCTCCGTAGAGCGCGAATTGGGTCGATCCTCGCCGCTCGCCGCGCCGGGACGTAGGTGGCGAGAAGCGTCAGCGCGAGCAAGCCAGCCGCGGCCAGCCCGAAGGACACCGGATCGGTCGGAGTGATGCCGTAGAGCAGTCCCGAGAGCGCGCGCGTCAGGAGCAGCGCTGCAGCCGTACCCGCGGCGATGCCGGCGGCGCCCATGATCAGGCCCTCGGTGAGCACGATGTCGAGGACGTCGCGCGACGTCGCGCCGAGGGCCATCCGGATGCCGAACTCGCGGGCGCGCTGGGAAACGGCGTAGGCGACGACGCCATGGAGCCCGACCGCCGCGATCGCAATCGCCAGGAGCGCCAGCGATCCGAGCAGCACGGTGCGGAATCTCGGCTGTGCGACGGCGTCGAGCACGGCCTGATCGAGCGTGGTCACCGCGCCGGTCACCGCGGCCGGGTCGGCTGCGGCGATGGCGCGGCGGAGCGTCGGTGCGAACGCCGCGGGGTCGCCGGAGGTGCGCACCACGAGGAAGGGCGCCATCCAGGGCTGCTGCGCGAACGGGCGGTAAACGACATCGTCGGGCGGCGCCGCAAGGCCCGCGTACTTGACGTCCGATGTGACGCCGACGAGCGTCATGTCGACCGAGGCCGTCTTGCCGTCCCGCACGACCGGCAGTCGCATGGTGCGGCCGACGACGGTGCCGTCGCCGAAGAAGCGGCGGGCTGTGCGCTCGCTCATGATCATGACCTGTGGATGGTGCGCGTGGTCGGTGCTGGTGAAGAAGCGGCCCTGCAGCAACCGCATCTGGAGTGACGGGAAGTAGCCGGGCGTCACCGGCACGGCCGACGCCTGGTAGTCGACGGTATCACCACTTCGCCTGAGCGTCAGGCGCATGCGGCTCACGTTCGGAGGGAGGCTCGTGCCCGCGCCGGCAGCCCGCACTCCGGGCAGAACTGTCACCGCGTCGACCACGCGGTTGATGCGGGCGATCGTCTCCGCGTCCGGCGGACGGCCGCCGAACCCCAGATTCAGCGATGCCGTGAGCACGTGATCGGTCGAGACGCCGAGGTCGACGCGAAGCAGCTGCGAGAGGCTCCGGCCGAGCAGGGTCGCGCCGACGAGGAGCACGACCGCCAGCGCGACCTGCACCGTGCACATCGTCTGCTGAAGACGCCGTGTTCCGCTCCGTGTCGCGGTGCGGCCGGCCATGTCGAACGGCAGTGCGCCGCTTCGGGCCGCACGAATCGCCGGCAGAAGACCAGTGAGGATGGTCGCCACGCCGGCCAGCGCGGCAGCAAAACCGAGAGCGGCCGTGTCGATCCTGATCTCGCCTGCCCGCGGCAGCACATCGGCAGCGACGCGCGAGAGGCCGGCGAGCGCCACGCGCGCCATCAGAGCGCCCAGCCCGGCTCCGGCGGCCACGAGCAGCGCGGCCTCGACGAACAGCTGCCTGGCCAGCCTGCGCGACGGCGCGCCGAGGGCACGGCGAACCGCGAACTCCTGCTGACGCGAGGCATTACGCGCGAGCAGCAAGTTGACGAGGTTGCTGCAGGCGGCCAGGAGCACCAGCAGCACCGCGGCGAACAGGACCACGAGCGCGGAACGAACCGTGCCGGCAATCTCGTCGCCAAGCGGGACGACCGTCGTCCGCACGCGATTCACAGCCGTGCTCGTGGCCGCCGAATCCTCGAACATCGGCCGAACCGCCGCCGCGGCGCGTTCCGGCGTCCCGTCGCTCGTCAAACGTCCGATGACGCGATAGCCGCAGCACCGGGGGTTGACCGACTGCGCGAAGCCGGCAGGCATCCACACGTCGACCTCGTCGCTCGGCAGCTGGAACTCCGGACTTACCACACCGACGACGGTGTAGACGCGCTGCCCCAGGGTGAGCGAGCGTCCGGGCGCGCCCTCGGCGCCCCCGAACAGCCGTGCGGCGAGGCGGCTGCTGACGATGGCGACGGGCGCCACGTCGTCGGCAGACCCCAGCGGTCGGCCGGCGGCCAGCGGACCGCCGACCGTGTCGAAGAACTCTGCCGACACCGTGGCGGAATCCAGCACTTCGAGTCCGTTCCCGCCGGAGAGCGCTTCAACGCCAGTGGCGAAGAACGCGACCGATTCGAGCGCATCGAAATCGCGGCGCCAGGCGGCTCGCTCGGGGGCCGAAACGGTTTCCTGCACCGGGCGGTTGGCGCCCTCGAACGTGGCCTCCGCGCGCACGAGCACGAGACGGCTCGCGTCGCGGTAGGGGAAGGGCCGCAGCAGCACGCCGTACAGGACGCTGAACATCGCGATGTTGGCGCCGATGCCGAGCGCAAGGGTCAGGATTGCGGTCAGCGTGAAGCCGGGCGAGCGGCTCAGGAGCCGAAGGGAGTAGTGGACATCCTGCAGCATGGCTGTCGGTTCTGGTCAGGGTTCCAGGTTCGACCCCGCACCAGGAACCCGAACCGAAAACGTCATGTTAACCGTGAAAAAGGGCCTTGATGCGTCTTATCGCCAGTCAGACCTGGCATTTGCTGTCGAAGAGGGAAGGGACTGACCAGGAACCGAGAACGAGCGTTATGCTAACGGCGAGACGGCCCTGATGTGTCCGTGGTGTGTGCACGGCGCGGAGAGGCACGAGCCGTCGTGTCCTTTCCCCGGTATATGACCCGCCGTCGGTGCCGTGGATCCCGCGTGGAACCGCTGGAGGTTCGCATGAGACGTTTCTGGATGATCCTCATGGTCGCCACCGCGCTGATGATGACGGGGGCGGCAGGAGCACAGCAGCGGCCCGCGGCTTCCGCGTCGGCTGAATCCGACGGCTACGGGTGGCTCGAGGACGTCACCGGAGAGAAGCCGCTCGAATGGGTCAAGGCACGCAACGCGGAGTCGGCGAAGGAGCTGGCGGAGGCACCCGGCTTCGGGCAGCTCAAGGCGGATCTGCTGGCCATCCTCGATTCACGCGAGCGAATCCCCGGTGTCAGCAAGCTGGGCCCGTACTACTACAACTTCTGGCGCGACGCGGCGAATCCGAAAGGGCTGTGGCGGAGGACCACGCTCGAGGAGTACCGGAAGAGCGAGCCGGACTGGGACGTGATCATCGACCTCGACGTGCTGGCGAAGCAGGAGAACGAGAGCTGGGTGTGGCGGGGCGCGCAGCTTCTCAAGCCCGAGTGCAAGCGCGCGCTCGTGTCTCTCTCGCGCGGCGGCGCCGACGCCACGGTGGTACGCGAGTTCGACATGGAGAGCCGCAGCTTCGTGAAGGCCGGCTTTCAGCTTCCCGAAGCCAAGAGCCGCGTCTCGTGGATTGACGAGAACCAGGTCTATGTCGGCACCGACTTCGGTCCGGGATCGATGACCACGTCCGGCTATCCGCGAGTGGCAAAGCTGTGGAAGCGGGGGACCCCGCTCGGCGCGGCGACCACCGTGTTCGAGGGAAAACCGTCGGACGTTTCAGCAGGCGCCTACTTCGACGACACGAAGGGGTTCGAGCGGCACTTCGTGCGGCGCGCCATCGCCTTCTACAAGACCGAAACGTTCCACCGCCGGGCCGACGGCACGCTCGCCAGGATCGACGTGCCCGAGGACGCGATGCCTGCGGTGAACTTCGAATGGCTCACCGTCGAGCTGCGCACCGCGTGGACCGTCGAAGGGCGGACCTATCCGGCAGGCGCGCTGCTTGCGGCGCGGTTCGACGAGTTCATGCGAGGGTCCCGCGACTTGCAGGTCCTGTTCGAGCCGACCCGGACGACGTCGCTGGCGGGCTATTCGTGGACCCGGCATCACCTGATTCTCAACGTGCTGGATGACGTGAAGAACAGCCTCACCGTGCTTACGCCCGGTCCCGACGGGTGGAAGCGGCAGCCGCTGGCCGGCGCGCCGCCGTTCGCCACCGTGTCCGCCACGGCGGTCGACCCGGACGAGTCGGACGACTATTTCAGCAACGTGAGCGGGTTTCTCACACCGTCCAGTCTGTACTACGGCCGCATCGGCCAGCAGCCTGAGAAGCTCAAACAGCTGCCGCCGTTCTTCGACGCCTCCGGGCTGGAGGTCAGCCAGCACTTCGCCGTCTCGAAAGACGGCACGCGCGTCCCGTACTTCCAGGTGTCGCCCATGGGGCTCGCCTTCGACGGCGCGCGGCCCACGCTGCTCTACGGCTACGGCGGCTTCGAGGTGTCGATGACGCCGGGCTACAGCGGCTCCGTCGGCCGGGGCTGGCTTTCCCAGGGCGGCGTCTACGTCGTCGCGAACATCCGCGGCGGCGGAGAGTATGGACCGAGGTGGCACCAGGCGGCCCTGAAGCAGAACCGGCTGCGCGCATACGAGGATTTCGCGGCCGTGGCCGAGGACCTGATCGAGCGGAAGGTGACGTCGCCCCCGCACCTCGGCATTCAGGGCGGCAGCAACGGCGGCCTGCTCGTGGGCAACATGTTCACGCTCTACCCGCAGCTGTTCGGCGCGGTCGTCTGCCAGGTGCCGCTGCTCGACATGCAACGCTATTCGAAGCTGCTCGCGGGCGCGTCGTGGATGGCCGAGTACGGCGACCCCGACGAGCCCGAGGAGTGGGCGTTCCTCAGGACGTTCTCGCCGTACCACAACGTCCGCAAGGACGTGAAGTACCCGCCGATCCTGTTCACGACGTCCACCCGGGACGATCGCGTGCACCCGGGCCACGCGCGCAAGATGATGGCACGCATGCGCGAGATGGGGCACGACGTGCGGTACTACGAGAACATCGAAGGCGGCCACGGCGGAGCGGCCGACAACGAGCAGGCCGCCCACATGCAGGCGCTCGCCTACACGTTCCTGACCGCGAAGCTGAAGGCGCGCCCGAGCACGCCGTGAAGTGAACTCGACACCTCTTGCGGAGGGACCCCATGACTATCAGGAACAACCGGCGTCAGTTCATCGGTCTCGCCGCCGCAGCGCTGGCCGGCGCGCGACTGTTTCCGAAGCGAGCCATGGCCCGATCGGCGGCCGACACGCCGGCCCTGCTCGGGGGCACGCCGGTGCACTCGGGCGGATGGCCGGAGTGGCCGGAGTGGCGGCAGGCCTGGGAGCCCTCCGTCCTGCAGGTGCTGAGAAGCGGCCGCTGGTACCGCGGCTCGGGCGAGCAGGTGCCGCAGTTCGAGGCCTCCTACGCCCAGCTGCTCGGCGCCAGGCGCTGCCTGGCTACGGCCAGCGGCACGACGGCACTCATCGTGGCCATGCACGTGCTCGACGTCGATGCCGGCGACGAGGTCATCGTCTCGCCCTTCACGTTCATCGCCAGCTACAACGCCATCCTGTTTCACAAGGCGCTGCCGGTGCTCGCCGACACGGATCCCGCCACTCTGACGATCGACCCGGCGTCCATCGAGAGTCGCATCACGGAACGGACCCGCGCCGTCATGCCGGTGCACATCTACGGCATGCCGTGCGACATGGATCCGATCCTGGCCGTCGCCAAGAAGCACCGTCTCGCCGTCGTCGAGGACGCCTGCCAGGCCTGGCTCGCGGACTACAAGGGCAGGAAGTGCGGAACGATCGGCGACCTGGGCTGCTTCAGCTTCCAGAACTCCAAACACCTGCCGTCGGGTGAGGGCGGCGCCGTCACCGGGAACAGCGACGACCTCCTCGATCGGGCCAGCTCGTTCCACGATTGCGGGCGCCCCTACGGCGGCTTCAAGGGCACTGGCGGCTATTTCACGCGCGGCGGCAACTTCCGCATGCAGCACTTCCAGGCGGCCATGCTGCTCCAGCAGCTCGACAAGCTTCGCGAGGACACCGCGAGGAGGCGCGGGAACGCCGCACGGCTGTCCGCTTCCCTGAAGGAGATTCCCGGCGTCGTCCCGGCGCGCCTGCCCGAGAACAGCCAGGCCGTCTGGCATCTCTTCCCGTTCCGGTACGAGGCCGACCGGTTCCAGGGCCTGCCGCGGGAGAAGTTCATCCAGGCGATGCGCGCCGAAGGCATCCCCTGCTCGGCGGGGTACCAGGAGCAGTACTTCGACGGCCTGCTGGACGAAGCCATCGCCTCGCGCGGCTTCACTCGCCTCTTCAGCGCCAGGCGCCTGAAGGAGTACCGCGAGAGCTTCCAGGAGCTGAAAGGCAACCGCCAGGTGTGTGCCACGACCGTCGCGGTCACGCAGAACCTGCTGCTCGCCGACGCGACCGCCATCGATCACATCGGCGAGGCCATCCGGAAGATCCAGGCCCACGGCGCGGAGCTTGCGCGGACCTGACGCGGCCGCCCGGCCCCGGACTCAGCGCCTTCGTCTTTCAAGGAGGTGCGACGAATGGGCTTCGACCGGTCCACGGGGGACGAATGTACTCCTGAATCCCGACCCGAACGGCTTCGTGTGGGTCGGCCGATACACCTCGCCCATTCCGACACGTCGTGCGAGCGTTTCGATGGCTCGAGCTCCCGTGCCCCGTAAGGATGCGGCAGCCGGCTTCACAGCGTGACGGGCTGGTGCTTGCTGACCCATTCCGGATCGAAGTCGGCGCCGAATCCCGGTCCGGTCGGCACCTTGATCTTCCCGGCCGTCACCTTGAGGGAGGATGTTTTGCACTCGAACCGGACATTTGTCCGGAACCCTTTGAATTCGTGATGCTCGCCGGCGTTCGGAACCGCGGACACGAACTGGATGTTGTAGAGGAACCCCAGCCCCCCGCCGGACATGTGCGGGATGCAGTGTTTCCCAAACGCGGCCGCCATCCGCGCCACCTTCATCGACCGGACCAGTCCTCCGAAGTAGTAGTTGTCCGGCTGCACGACCTCCAGGCCGTCGTTGGCGAGCAGCCACCGGAACCCGTAGAAACCGTAGTCCTGCTCGCCGTTGGCAATCGGGATCGTCAGCGCGTCGGCGACCTGCTTGATCTCCTCGAAGTGGTCGAACATCACCGGCTCTTCGAAGTACTTGTACCGGTACTCTTCCAGCAGTCGGCCGACGCGAATGGCTTCCGGAACCGAGTAGAAGCTGTTGGAGTCTGCATAGAGCGCCATGTCGTCGCCGAATGTTTTGCGCACCAGCGGGATCATGCTTTCGGTCCTGCCTGGAGGACCCACGGCATACATGTCGGTGGTCATGAACATCAGCCCGCCAACCTTGATCTTGAGCGCCCGCGCCTCGGGGTACTCGGCGACGGCGCCTTTGATCAGCTCGATCGATTCCTCCACCGGTTTCTCGCGCCACTCCGTGGCTACATAGATGCTCACTTCGGGATTGTGGATTTCTCCAATCAACTGGCCGACCGGTTTGTCGGCGATGCGGCCGAGCATGTCGAGAATGGCGAACTCGATGGTGGCCAGCGGCAGGCCGAGCGAGATGCCGTTATAGCGGAAGTTGAAGCCGAAGATGAAGACCTTCTCCAGGATCAGGTCCAGCTCCCGCGCGTCCTTTCCGATGAAGAACGGCTGGAGGTTTCTGAGGAAGATGGGAAAGAGCGTGTTCATTCCGCTGTGGCCTACCGAGATGCCTTCCGCTCCGTCACGGGAACGCACCCTGCACAGGAAACTGCTGCCGAGCCGCAGAAGTTCGACGGTTTCGATGATGACCGGGGTTGTGAAGAGTGCCTTCTTCAACACCGGCTGCTTCAAGATCTCGTCCAGCCTGGCATGGCGGGCCGCGAGCTCGCGCGAGGCCGGACCGGACTGTGTGGCCGTACCGGGCGCAGCCGCGCCGACCGCGGAAGGGCGGAACGGCAGCGAAGCTGCACCTCCAGCAAGGGTGGTCGACAGAAATCTCCGGCGATTGGCTTTCACGGGTCGTTGCTCCTGGTTCGCTGACTCGTTCGCCGTTCGACGTTGGCGGGCGGCCGCGAGTTTACGGCCAAGTCCAACCAGACTGCAACCTCGCCGGAGCCTTCGGCGCAGGCGGAAATGGGAAGGAGTCGCCGAAACCGGCGACCTCTCGGTGCAAGTTCAAATGGCTGCGGGGGCTACGGAGGCACCGAGGCGGTTGACAGCTCTGATTCGTTCCGCGGCCTCGTGCGAAGTGAGCGCGCGCTGACCGCAATTACGAAGGGCAGGACCTGGTCCGCGGGTCCGCGTAGCAAAACAGGATATGCCGGCGGCGGGTCGGCCATCCCGACCTATAATCCGCGCGGTGGCGGAGCACGGCCAGGTGATTCACGGTCCCTGCGGGCGAGACGTCCTCCCGGGGGCGCGGCAGGAATCGCAGATGGACGCCCGCGGCATGGCGGGTCGCGCTGGATGCTGCCGATTGAGATGATGTTCCGGACTTCCAACACGGTGCTGCGCCCGCTGCTGCTGACCGCGATCGTGCTGACGGCCGCCGCCGTCACGGCGTCGCCGGAAGCGGTGGGCCAGGCTGGGACGCAGTCTGAGGGACGACGCGCCGACGCGTTGCGCGCCGCCGTCGTCAAGGTCGACATCACGCCCGACGGCCCGCGGTGGCTCTCCGGCTATCAGCCCAGACAGTCCACGGGAGTGCTCGACCGGATCCACCACCGGGTCCTGGCGATCGAGGCGGGTGGCACGCCGCTCTACCTGATCTCCAGCGACCTGTGCCTCTTCTCTCCGGAGCTGTACGACAGCGTGACGGGCGAGCTCCGCAGGGAGACGGGAATCGACCCGGCGCACGTGCTGTGGAGCGTCACGCATACGCACGCCGCCCCGGAAGTGGGGCCGCCGGGCCTGTACAGGACGCTCCTCGGCCGCTCGGATCACGAATGGGACCGGGAGTACACGCGCCTCGTCACCCGAACCCTGCTGGACGCGGTGCAGTCGCTTCGCGAGAGGCTCGAACCGGCGCAGATCGCCTTCGGGTCCGGCATGGCACTCGCGAACATCAATCGCCGGGCCAGAGACGTCGACGGCCAGGTCTCCATCGGCTTGAACCCCGAAGGGCCGGTGGATCGGCAGTTCAATCTCATCCGGCTCACGCGTCCGGATGGCGGGCTCATCGCCGTCGTGGCCAACTACGCCATGCACGGCACCGTGATGAGCGGCCAGAACCTGAGCATCAGCGGCGACGGCCCCGGGACAGTTACCGCCTATCTCGAGGAGAAGCTCGGGGCCGTCGTCCTCTACGTGAACGGCGCGGCTGGCAACATCGCTCCCATCTACTCCGTGTATCCGAATGCGAAGGCAGGCCACCTGTCACAGTTCCGGGTCCTCCTCGGCGATCGCATTCTCGCCGCGCTCCGTGCGATGGGTCCTGGTTCGGGCGACGTGCGAGTCCGTCACGCGGAGCGGATCGTCGAGACGCCCATGAGAGCGGAGCTGGCGTGGCCGGAGGGCCTGGCAGCGTACACGAGGATCGAAGGCCGTTCCCTCGTCCGCCTGCCGATCCGGTTCGTGCGCATCGACGACGCGGTCATCTGGTCCGCGCCGGTCGAGATGTTCTGCGAGATCGCGATGGACGTCCGGGAGCAGTCCCCGTTCGCGCACACGATGTTCTTCGGGTATACGAACGGGTGGTTCGGCTACCTCCCGACGGCGAGGGGCTTCGACGAGGGCGGGTACGAGCCGCGCACGTCGCCTTTCTCGCCGCAGGCCGAGGCCGACGTCACGCAGGCGGTCACCGCGTTCCTCCAGGGATTCCGGCGATGATCGCACGAGCGACACTGCCACCCGTTTACTCATGGATCCGGCAGTCCGCGTGAACGTCCGCATCCGGCCCGCCCTCGCGGCGGACCGTGAGTTCGTGCTGGGTCTGGCCCCGAGGCTGGTCGAGTTCGACGACGTGCCCGGGCGGGATCGTGAGCAGATGGTGTCGCGCGACAGGGCCGTGCTCGCACGGGTGCTGGACGTACCGGCGGCCGACAGCGCGCTCTTCGTTGCCGAAGACCAAAGCGGCCGCCCGGTCGGGTTCATTCACCTCACGACTGCCGAGGATTACTATTCCGACAGCACGACCGCGCACGTCGCGGACGTCGTGGTCGTCCCAGAGGCGTCCAGCCGGGGTGTCGGCGCCGCGCTCATCGCGCACGCCGAGACCTGGGCCGTGGACCGCGGATTCGCGCTGCTGACGCTGAACGTCTTCGTGGGAAACCGCCGGGCCCGTGAGTTCTACGAGCGGCTCGGATTCGAGGAGGAGTGGCTCCGCTGCATCAAGCGGGTCCGACCACAGGCGGAGACTTCCGGCTAAGCGGGATGGCTTGCAAGTGGGATCGCTGCGGGGGCCTGGCGGCGCGCCAGGTCAGCTCCTGGCGTCCAGCATCCACGCCCGCAGTTCGTTGCCGATGACCGCCACCACCCCCGAACCCTGGGCGAGGAACACGCAGCGCGCCGCGGGCGCGCCGCCGGTGTCCAGGGCGGCGACCGCCGCGCGCGTCGCCGCGTCGATCACCCGGATGCCTCCCTTGCTCAACGTCGCGTCGTCGATGTCGCCGATGGCCAGCAGCCGGCCGTCGCGCGACCAGGCGATCGTGGACACGATTTCCGGCGCCTGCAGCTCGAACCTGCCGGCGGGCGCAAACTCCCTGGCGGGGTCGTACAACGTCACGGTCCGGTCCGGTCCACCGCCCGCCAGCGTCCCGTCCGCCGGGTTGAACGCCACGGCGAAGAGGGAGAGGTCGCTGTCCACGAAACCAATCGGCTTGCCGCTGACCGCATCCCAGACGCGGAGGTCGGCGTCGGCGCCGGCGCTGGCGAGCTGCGGAGGCGCCGTACGCAGCGCGAGATCCTGGAGCTCGGTGCGATGGCCCGGCAGCTCGTGGCGCAGCGCGCCGGTGAGCGCATCGAAGATCCGGATCGCCCCGATCGCGTTGCCCGTGGCCAGGAGCGTCGCGTCCCCGGAAAAGACAGCGGCCCGCACGGGAGACGAGCCGAGATCCACGCGTTGGATGGCTCCCTTCGCGCCCGCGGTGATCCGCGTTCGAACGAGCGTGCTGTCGGCCGCGACGCTCACGACCGACAGGCCGTCCGCCGTCGATCCCACCGCGAGCACTCTGGCCGCGTGCGGCTTGAGCTCGATCACGTTGCTGTCGCGGCCGTTCCAGACGGTCACGCGTCCATCGGCCAGGCCCGCTGCCACGGCCGCCGACCCGTTCACGGCCGTCAGGGAAGTCACCTCCGCGGCCATCGTCACGACGCCCGACGGCGCCAGGCTCTGGCCAGACGCAGGCGGTCCTGCCGCGCGGCCGAGCGCGAGCGCGGTGCCCGCGACTCCGCCGCCGGGGTTCATCGCGTCTTCTCCATCACCAGCTCGAACTCGACCGCCGCCGAGGGAGCGCCCGGCTCGCCGCTCAGCATGACCGGCCGAACGAGCGATCGGGACGTCACGAGCGGATCCTTCGAGTAATTGCGGTCGGGATTGCCCTCGAACGCTTCGTCGGTGGAGAAGTAGAGCTGGGTCGACAACGGCTTGAAGCCCGGCGCGGTCACGAAGTAGTGGACGTGACGCGCGACGCGGGCGGGGTAGTGGCCCGGCATCACCGACTCGAAGACATAGGCGCCGCCCGGCGGCGGCGCGATGGTGGCACGGTAGCGATAGCCCTCGAGATCGTACAGGCCGGCGTGATTGGCCTGCCACACCTCGATCTTCGCCTCGGGGACGGCATCGCCGCTGACCGAGATCACGCGGCCGGAGATCGACAGCGGTAGCCCGGCGTCCCCCGCCGCACGCAGCATGGGGTTCGCCGGCGCACGCTTCTTGTAGAACGGCCCCATCTCGACGTGGGGCGTCGGCTGACGCGTCCCCTGCGGCCCGAGCCAGGCCGCCAGCGCGTCAGACTCGTTCCATCCGGCAGGGACCAACAGCAGGCCTCCGGCAAGGCACTCACGCAGAATATCGCGACGCGACCATTCACGAACGGGCATCGATGCCTCCTGATGCTGGCCAGCGGTGAACGGGCGGACTATACCAGAGTAGCGCGACGGGCTGCAGGCCAGGGCGCCGCGGCTGGGCTGGGTCGGCGGAGGGGTACCACAGCGCAGCCTCTCAGTTGCCCACCCTGGCTGCGCCGGACCCGCGAAGCCATGAAAGGCGCGCCAGGGGCGCGCCCCGCCGGAGCGGAGCGGGGCGATGGGGCCCCGCGAGCGACGGCGTTGGGGGGTCCGGCGGGGCGAAGCCCCCCGGTGTCTCTTAGAGCTCGCCCTTCTTCATCGATTCGAGCAGGTGGTCCGTGGAGCGCACGGCGAGCGCCATGATGGTGAGTGTCGGGTTCTGGCACCCGGAGGACACGAAGCAGGAGCCGTCCATCACGAACAGGTTCGAGACGTCGTGACACTGCTGGAACTGGTTGAGGACCGATGTCTTCGCGCTGCTTCCCATCCTGGCGACCCCGACCTCGTGGATGCCCATGCCGGGGATGCGATCGGGGACCATCCACGGCCGGATGTTCGTCGCGCCGGCGGCGTCCATCATTTCGGCGGCGGACTCCGCCATGTCCGGGATCATCGCCCGCTCGTTATCGCTCCACGACATGTGGATCTTCAGAACGGGTATGCCGAAGACGTCCACCACGTCCGGATCGATCTCGACGTAGTTCTCGAACCGCGGGAGGGCCTCGCCGAACCCGGACAGCCCCAGCGTGGAAACCGGCGCTTTGACGGCCTGCTTGTACGCGTCGCCGAACCCCGGCGCCTGCAGGTTGAAGCTCACGTTGGAGCCGCCCTGGAACCCGTAGCCGCGCAGGAACTTCTTGTAGCGCGGCCCGGCGATCGTGTTGCGGAAGCGGACGACATAAATGCCGTTCGGGCGCTTCGGCCCGTCCGGCGACAGGGCGGACGGAGGCAGATCCGGGAACTCGCCCGTGGCGCCTCCGGCGACCCAGAGATGATCCTGGAGGTAGTGGCCGAGGACGCCGCTCGAGTTCCCCAACCCGCCGGGATGCTGGGATGTCGCCGAGTTGAAGAGAATGCGGACGGATTCCAGCGCCTGCGCGCAGACGACCACGATCCGGCCCTGAATCTCACGCGGCTGCCGCGTGACCCGGTCGATGTAGAGAATCCCCCTGGCGCGGTTGCGCTCGCCGTCCATGAGCACCTTGTGGACCATGGCGTTGGTCACGAGCGTGCAGCGCCCGGTCGCCATCGCGTCGGCCACGGTCGTGAAGGCCGAGTTGAAGTACGAACGGGTCATGCAGCCGTGCTCGCACGGTCCGCAGTAATGGCAGGCGGCGCGTCCGTTCGTTGGCCTCGTCAGGTTGGCGGCTCGCCCCAGCGTGACGGTCCAGCCCAGGCTCTTCTTCACGCGCGTGCGCAGGCGCGTCTCCGCGCACGTCATCCCCATGGGCGGCTGAAAGCGGCCGTCGGGCAGCTCGGGGACTCCTTCGGACATGCCGGTAATCCCCACGTACTCCTCCACGAGATCGTAGTAGGGGGCGAGGTCGGCATAGCCGATCGGCCAGTCGTGGCCGTAACCATCGTACGAGGCCGCCTTGAAATCGAGGTCGCTCAGCCTGTAGCTCTGACGCGCCCACACGTTCGTGCGGCCGCCCACGATCCGCATGCGACCCTGCCAGCTGAACGGCTTTCCCGGCGCGGTGGTGTAGGGCTCCTCGAGGTCGTTGAGGAACCAGTCGTAGTTCACCTCGGTACAGGCGTAGCAATCCTTCTGGCGCGGGCGCGTACGCCGGATCACCTCGGGCGCCCGATCGCGGTGCTTCAAATCGAACGTTCTCGTGTGCTCGCGGAAGTCGCCGGACCCGTGCGGCCGCCCCGCCTCGACGAGGGCGACCTGGACGCCGGCCTCTGTCAGACGCTTGGCGACCCAACCGCCCGAGGCGCCCGAGCCGATCACGATGACGTCGAACCGCTTCCCGGCCTGATCCTGGTTCTGCTGCACGCCACACCAACCGCGCAGAACGTACCAGAGGCTCGGCGGACCGTCAACGGCGCGTGGTGGTAGACTGGCGCCGGCGAGGCACGGCATGGACGATCATTCCAGGCTGCCCACCGAAGGGCGGCACACCGCACGCCCCACGCGTCGACGGGTTCTCCAGCTCCTGATGGGAACCGGCGCGGCCGGGGCGCTGCCCGGCGTGACGTCCGGCCATCCGGTCCTGGGGCACCTGACGCATGAAACGCGCGTCGAACAGGCCCAGGCCAAGGCGGCGGCCCCGGGCTGGAAGCCGGAGTTCCTCGATCAGCATCAGTTCGAGACGCTGCGATCACTGGCCGAGCGCGTGATCCCCGGCGCATCGACGGCGCGCACCGCGGAGTTCGTGGACCAGCTCCTCGCGGCGAGTGCACAGGAGGATCAGCAGCGCTTCCTCGGCGGGCTCGGCGCGTTCGAAGGGCAGGCCCTGCAACGCGGCGGACGCCCGTGGAAGGACCTTTCCGCGCCGGAGCAGATCGAGATTCTGACCGACGCGTCGACGATGGCCCCCGGAGCGCCAGCGGGGAGGCCGTGGGTGCGCGGCGGACCGATTCCCGCACCGGGCAGCTCGGCGACGACTCATCCGATCACGCTGCGCGACCATTTCGATCTGCTGAAGGGATGGATTGCCGGCGCGTACTATTCCTCCGAGATCGGCATGAAAGAGCTGGGGTGGACCGGCAACGTCTTCTTCGCGTCGTTTCCGGGCTGCACGCACGAAGGCGGCCACGCCTGAGGGGCCACAGAACAACACGGCCGCGCAACAAGGCCACAGAACAACACGGCCACGCAACACGGCCACAGAACAACACGGCCACGCAACAAGGCCACAGAACAACACGGACGAACACGGACTGGCTTCATGGCGCGGCCTCCCGGGGCGTGGCTCGGGCGCGACATCGCGCACGGATGGGGCCACGCCTCGTCCGGGTGCCTTCCGTAATCGCCTTCAGGCCAGCCGGAGCGGCAGGGTGCGGAGCCGCTTGCCTGTAGCACGGAACAGTGCGTTGGCGATCGCCGGCGCAATCGGCGGGACACCCGGCTCGCCGACACCTCCGGATCTCTCCGTGCTCGGCACGATGTGCACTTCCACCTGCGGCGCCTCGGGCATGCGGAGCATGCGGTAGTCGTTGAAGTTCGACTGCTGAACCCGCCCCTTGCGCAGCGTGAGCTCGCTGTAGAGCGCCGTCGTGATGCCGAAGATCGCGCAGCCTTCCATCTGCGCGCGGACGCCGGCTGGATTCACCACCACGCCGCAGTCGATCGCGCTCACAACACGGTGGACGCGAATCTGATTGCTGGCCACCGAGATCTCCACCACGTTCGCGGCGAAGCTGCCGAACGACTCGTGGACGGCGAGACCGCGGAATCGTCCACGCGGCGGCGCCGTCTTCCAGCCGGCACGCTCGGCGGCGAGCTCCAGGACACCCAGATGCCTCGGGTGCTTGGCCAGCAGCCGGCGCCGATACTCCAGCGGGTCGATGCCGGCCGCGTGCGCGAGCTCGTCGACGATCGACTCGACGGCGAACGCGCTGTGGGTATGCCCGACGGATCGCCACCACAGCACCGGAACGGGCAGCTTCGGCGTGTGCAGCTCGGCGAGGTGATTCGCCGTTCCCCTGAAGTACGGCGAATCGGCGGCTCCCTCGACCGACGTGTCATCGACCCCATCCTTGATCATGACCGGCGCGAACGGCGTCCCGTCGATGATCGACTGGCACACGATCGTATGGCGCCATGCGGCGGGCAGGCCGTCGCCGCCGAGAGCGATGCGGGCGCGATGCAGGAACTGCGGGCGGTAGTAGCCGCCGTGCGTGTCGTCCTCGCGCGTCCAGACGACCTTCACGGGCATCCCGCTCGCTTTCGCCACGTGGACGGCTTCCCTGACGAAGTCGGCGGCCGGGTTGGCGCGCCGCCCGAAGCCGCCGCCCAGGAATGGCGTGTGCACTTCCACCTGATCCGGCTTCAGCCCGGCGGCTTCCGCGGCGGCGGCCTGATCGACTGTCTGGAACTGCGTGCCGGTCCACACCTCGCACTTGCCCGGCGAGAGCCGCACGGTGCAGTTGAGAGGTTCCATCGGCGAATGCGACAGGTACGGGCCGCTGTACTCGAGATCCAGGACCTTCGCCGCCGCTTTCAGTGCGGCTGGTGCATCCCCAGCCGCATGGGCGCGCACCCCGTCCGTCTTCGCCATCTCGCGGAACTGCTGGAGCAGCCGGGTCGAGTCGAGGGTGCCGCCCGGTCCTTCATCCCATTCGATCTTCAGCGCGTCCCGCCCCTTCCGCGCCGCCCAGAAATGTTCGGCGACGACGGCGACGCCCGAGGGTACCTGCACGACGGCCTTTACTCCCGGTACCGCGCGCGCGGGTCCGTCGTCGAAGCGGCGAACGGTACCGCCGAACACCGGTGCGCGGGCGACGAGCGCGACCATGAGCCCGGGGAAGCGCACGTCGAGGCCGAACTGCGCCTTGCCCGTGACCTTCTCGGGTGAGTCGAGCCGCTTCCGGTCCTTGCCGATGACCGTCCACTCCGCGGCGGGCTTGAGCGTCACGGCAGTCGGAGCCGGCCGCTGGCTGGCATCGTGTGCGAGTGCGCCGAACGAGAGGCGGCGGGATCCATCCGTGACGTGACCCGCGTCGAGCCTGCACTCGGCAGGGGGAATGCCCCAGCGCTGCGCTGCCACCTGGACGAGCAGCTCCCGCGCAAGCGCGCCCACCTGGCGATACCGGTCGAACTCGGACCATGTGGTCGTGGATCCCCCGGTCGCCTGCATGCCGAACGCGACGTGCGCGTACGCCGGCGCCGCCGGTGCATGTTCGACCCGCACCCTGGTCCAGTCGAGCGACAGCTCTTCACCGACCAGCATGGGTAGGGTCGTCCAGATCCCCTGCCCCATCTCGGAGTGGGCCAGCAGGATGGTCACGGTCTCGTCCGTCCCGATTCGCAGAAACGCGTTGGGATCCGGAAGCGCCGGCGGTTTTGGCGTTTGCGCCCCGGCCCTCGGGACGTAGAACGCGATGACCAGGCCCGACGCTGCGGCGGCCGATGTCTTCAGAAAGCTGCGGCGGTCGGTTCCGAGGGCCATCTAACTGCCTCCCTTCATCAGCGCGGCCGCGCGATGGATGGCTTCACGGATGCGCGGGTAGGTCCCGCATCGGCAGATGTTCCCGCTCATGGCGCGATCGATGTCGGCGTCGCTGGGATTCGGCCGCTCGCGAAGCAGCGCGGCGGCGCTCATGATCTGGCCCGGCTGGCAGTAGCCGCACTGGACGACATCGACGTCGATCCACGCGCGCTGGACGGCCGTGAGCCCGGGCCCGAGACCTTCGATCGTCACGATGGCCTTGCCTGCGGCGCTGGCGGCAGGAAGGATGCAGGAACGCATCGCCTGGCCGTCGACGTGGACCGTGCACGCTCCGCACTGCGCGATGCCGCACCCGTACTTCGCGCCAGTGAGGCCGAGCACGTCGCGGAGGACCCAGAGCACCGGCATGTCATCGGGCACCTGGACGTCATGGACGACGCCGTTCACTTTGAGCTGCATGGCGCTCCTTCGTGGAATGACGTGGATCTTACGTCAGCCGAGGCGGATTGACTGCAGGTGTTTGCGAGCTGCCGGCCGCGATCACCGGGGCCCCGGGCGCGCGTAGGGCGGCGCGCCGGCCGGCTCCAGCACCCAGTCGCCTGGCTCCAGCTCGATTCCAGCCACGAGCTCGGACCCGAGCCAGAGGCGGCCCTCCGCCTCCGACGCCGCGGGCCGCAGCCGGTACAGCCGGTTCTCGTCGACGACGAACCACTCCGGGAACTCGTTCAGCCGAACGTAGTTCTGCGCGAAGTTCAGGACGCGGCGGTGCCGGGCGAAATCGAACTGCACCCGCCGCGCCCCGGGCATGTCGAGATGGAGCAGCAGGCGGTCGCCTTCGCGGATCCCCCCGATGCGCACGCCGCGCTCCCATTTCTCCGGTCGCACACCCTGGCTCTTCATGTAGGCGTAGAGCAACGCAGTCCGGTTGAAGTTGCCCTCGCCGTACCAGTCCTCGAGGTGGCCATCGCTGCGTTGCATCCGCAGCATGACGTCCATCTCGGAGTCGACCCAGTCGAAGGCCGCCGGCACGGGCTCACGGCTCAACAGGTAGATGGCGCTCTCGAGCGTATCGGCGTAGCCGTCGAAGGAGCCCAGCGGCAGGGCCGGATCGTTTCGCGGCTCCCACACGTGCTTCCTGTACTTCGGCAGGTTTCCGAGCACGCGCCGGACGGCATCGCGGTAACGCGTCTCACCCGTGACCAGGTAGCACGTGTAGACGGCGCCGTACACGTAGCCCCAGTTGTCCGACAGCACGCGATCGAGGGGCTCCAGGGTTTCGACGTTCACCTCGTTGTAGAGAAGGCCGTCGGGATTGGCAGACTGCAGCACGCGGTCGAGCATCCGCTGAATGACGGGCCGATACGACTGGGCGCGCGGCGATCCGAGCTGATGCTCGAGCGCGAACAGCATCAGGAGGCCGACGATGGTCTCGTTGCCGTGATCGCGGAGCCGCAGCCGCGGCGCACCCGTATGTGCCGTGAAGTCCCACGTGTGCCCTGGAACGCCCCCGGAGCCCGGCAGCACTTCCTCTATATATGCGTCTCCGATGCGCCTGGCCCAGCCCAGGAACCGGTCGTCGCCGGTCATTGCCGCCAGCCGGACGAGTGCCTGCAGGTAATCGCCGTTCGTTTCGGCATCGTTCGCCGGAAGGGCCCCGAAGCGCGAGGATACGGGCGCGTCGGTCATCGCGTCGGCGAGCATGTCCGCCATGCGGTAGAACCAGGGGGTGCGGCCCAGGTACTCGGTTACGGCGATGAGACCGTCCTTCGCGTATTCGGCGGCGCCGAAGAAGCTGGCCGGACCGAGCGCGCCCGTTGCGAACGTGAGGTTCCCCGGGATCGACCGCTGCACGGTCGTGAAACGGATCTCGTTCCGGAGCATCTCCATCATCCGGCCGCGGTAGAGATCGGGGTCGGTCAGGTGTGCCGTCAGGATTAGGTACGGATAGAGGTCCGCCCCGGAGTTGTGCGGCGTATAGACCCGGCTGCGGTCGTCGGCGCGCGGACGATCCGGCAGCAGGAGCGTCCCTGGATCGGCGTGCCGCATCCACGCGCGGAGCACGCGGTCGGCGGCGTCGACGGCACGGTCGAACTGCGCCGCGTTCCGCCGCGTCTCCGCCACGGACGCGACGGGCGCCTGGACGCGCCGGGTCGAGGCCGCGCCGTCCATGGAGCCCGCGCCACAGGCCACGACGGCGATGAGCCACAGAACAGGTTTTCGCATCGGGGGCCAGTGTGCCACAGAAGAACACGGAACGGGGCCGCCACAGAAGCCACAGAAAAACACGGAACGGAAGAAGGGCCACGGAACAACACGGAACAACACGGAACGGAAAAGGCCACGGAACAACACGGAACAACACGGAACGGAAGAAAAGCCACGGAACAATACGGAACAACACGGAACGGAAGAAGGGCAACGGAACAACACGGAACAACACGGATCGTCCTCGAGCACCCTGTCGATCGTGCGCAACCAGTCCGCCCACAGCGTGTGGTCATCGGGCCGAGACGCGACGAAGGCCCAACACGCGGCACGTGGTCACGCCGGGCCGCCGGCCATCGCTGCAATTGAACGACTTGCGCGGTCATTTCTTCCAGCGAAATAGTCAGCGGTTCACGGCCCTCATTCCCCCTGCCGTGTAGCGCGTCCCGGCGGCCACGTCCCTCGGCGCGATCACGTCCAGCTCCCGGAGCTCGGACGCTGAGAGCGTCAGGTCCGCGGCCGCGACGTTCTCCTCGAGACGGCGGAGGCTCCGCGTGCCGGGAATGGGCACGATATGCTCTCCGCGCGCGAGGACCCAGGCCAGCGCCAGCTGCGCGGGCGTGCAGCGCCGGCCCGCCGCCATCCCCTCGATGGCACGGATCAGCCCGAGGTTCCGCTCGAAGTTCTCCGCCTGGAACCGTGGGTTCGTCCGGCGCCAGTCGCCTGGCGCGAGGTCCTCGGGCCGCTGGATGGCGCCGGTGAGGAACCCGCGCCCGAGCGGACTGTAGGCGACGAACGTGATGTTCAGCTCGCGGCAGAGCTCCAGCAGGCCGTCCTCGGGCTCGCGCGACCACAGCGAGTACTCGGTCTGCAGCGCGGCGATGGGATGGACGGCGTGCGCGCGGCGAATCGTTCCAGGCCCTGCCTCCGAGAGACCGATGGCCCGCACTTTTCCCTCCCTCACGAGATCGGCCATCGCGCCGACGGTGTCCTCGATCGGTGTCTCCGGATCGACCCGGTGCTGGTAATAGAGATCGATCACGTCGATTCCCAGGCGGCTGAGGCTCGCGTCGCAGGCCTGGCGCACGTACTCGGGCCGGCCGTTGATGCCGAGGAACCGTCCCTCCGCATCGCGGACCTGGCCGAACTTCGTGGCGATCACGGCCCGGTCCCGCCGATCGCGCAGCGCACGCCCGACCAGCGCCTCGTTGGCGCCGACGCCGTAGATGTCTGCGGTATCGAAGAAGTCGACACCGAGCTCGAGCGCCCGATGGATGACCGCAATGGACACGGCGTCCTCCGCGGGGCCGTAGAACTCCGACATGCCCATGCAGCCGAGGCCGATTGCGGAAACGCGCAGCGGCGTGCTGCCTATCGAACGCTTGTTCATCGTGCTGACCTCACTGGCCGGAGCGTCCGGCGATTGCCGCGCGGACGTCGTTCTGGAATGCTATCGTCCTCTGGCGACCCCCAAGGAGACGACATGTTGACCCGCCGCCAGCTCTTCCAGGCCATCGGCGCGACGGCCCTGCTGCCAGCCGCGGCCCACGCCCGGCAGGCGCCCGCCTCCGCCCGTGCATTCCGCATGCCTGTGGAAGGTCCCGACACGCCGAAGATCTGTCTCGGCTTCTACGGCACCGTGGACGAGGCCGGCATGCGCCGGGTCCGGCAAATCGGCGTGGACTACGTGCTGACGGGCGGGCCGGCGATTCCCTGGGACGAAACGGGCGTCCGCGAGCGGATGGAACGCTTCAAGGCCGGTGGGCTGTCGCTGTGCAACATGATGATCTCCGGCTTCAACGACGTCATTCTGGGCCGGCCGGGAGCCGATGCCCGGACCCAGGACGTCATTGCCTCGATCCGCGCCGCGGGCCGGGCCGGGCTGCCGGTCATCGAATACAACTTTTACGCGAACCGGCTGATGGAGGGCTACAAGGAGGAAGCGGGCCGAGCCGGCGCCGGCTACACGGCGTACGACTACGAGCTCTCCAGGAGCCTGCCGCCGCGGGAGGACGTCGGCACGCACACCCGCGCCGCGCAGCTCGAGCGCGCGGAGCGTTTTTTGAAGGCCATCGTGCCGGAGGCAGAGAAGGCCAACGTGCGGCTGGCGCTCCATCCCAACGATCCGCCCGTGCCGACGAGCCGCGGGTCCGAGCAGCTGATGGCGACGTTCGAGCACTGGAAGGAATACCTGAATCTGGTCAGGAGCCCGTACAACGGCATGACCTTCGACTGCGGCGTCACGCGCGAGCTGGGGGAGGATCCCGTCGCGGTCTGCCGTTACCTCGGCGAGCGCGACGTCATCAACCACGTGCACTTCCGCAACGTCGTCGTCCGCAAGCCGTACGTCGATTACACGGAGGTATTCCCCGACGAAGGCCAGGTGGACATGTTCGCCGTGATGCGCGAGCTGGTACGGCAGAAGTATCCGCGATGGATCTACCCCGAACACCCGCGCGCCATCGACGTGGATCGCGAACGCGGGTCCATCCGAAGCCAGTACCCCGGCGGCGGCGGCTTTGCCGGCGAGATCTACAACGTGGCCTACACGCGGGCGATGCTGCAGGCGGCGCTGAGCCGGTGACTGCCTCCATCGATATCGATCGCGTGGACGGACGTCCACGGGCTGGCGGAGCGCGGGAGCGGATCTGTCATCGGCCTCGAAGGGACAGGGTCGAGTAATCTCGAAAGTCTTCCCGAGCTGAGGCGCAGGGTCCTGTAAAACCAATCAGCCCGCCCGTTCGTCAAATCTCAGTCGTATGCTGCGTTGGGCGCCGGCGGTCTGCCTGGCGGTGGGATTGGTCACGGCCGACGCCTTCGCTCAGCCGGCTGGCACGGCGCCCTCCAGCCAGCCGGTGCCAACGGTCCAGGCAGTTCGAGCCACCTCGACAGTCGTCATCGATGGGCGGCTCGACGACGAGGTCTGGCTCCAGGCGCCGGCCGTCATCTCTTTCACACAGCGCGATCCCGACGAGGGCCAGCCGGTCTCGGAGCGCACCGAGCTGCGCGTGGCCTATGACGATACGGCGCTCTACGTTGGCGCGCGCCTCTTCGACCGCGAGCCGTCGAAGATAGCGCGCCAGCTCGCGCGGCGCGATCAGGAGGGCGAAGCGGACGCCTTCTTCCTGTTCCTGGATCCTCACCACGATCACCTGACTGGCGCGTCGTTCAGCGTGACCGCAGCGGGCGTCCAGGGGGATTCGACCATATACAACGACACGTGGCAGGACGGGTCCTGGGACGCCGTCTGGCTCTCCGCCGTGAAGATCGACGATCAGGGATGGACCGTGGAGATGCGCATTCGCTATTCCCAGCTGCGGTTTCCCGCCGCAGCCCGCCATACTTTCGGGATCAATGCGATGCGCTACATCCAGCGGAAGAAGGAGCAGGCGTGGCTCGTGCACGTGCCGAAGAAGGAAAACGGGCTGGCTTCGCGGTTCGGTCACCTCGAGGGGCTCGAGGGAATTTCACCGCACCGGACCGTGGAGCTGCTCCCCTACCTCGTGAGCCGCGCCGAATTCGTCGCGCCTGATTCCGAGCGCGACCCGTTCAACGACGGCGCGCGGATGTTTGCGGGCACCGGCGTCGACCTGAAGTACCGGGTGAGCAGCAACCTGTCGCTCGACGGCACGATCAATCCCGACTTCGGCCAGGTCGAGGTGGACCCGGCGGTCGTCAACCTCACCGCGTTCGAGACGTTCTTCGAAGAGAAACGCCCGTTCTTCATCGAAGGCGCGAACATCTTCAACAACTTCGGCCAGACGGGCGCCAACGATTTCTGGGGGTTCAACCGGGCCGAACCGCTGATCTTCTACTCGCGGCGCATCGGCCGATCGCCGCAGGGGCCGGCCGACGGCGAATTCGTCGACACGCCGACCGCGACGACCATCCTCGGGGCGGCGAAGCTCACCGGCAAGACGCGCCGGGGCTGGAGCATCGGGCTGCTGGATGCCGTCACCGGACGGGAGGAGGCGAAGCAGGAGACGGCAGACCGGCGCACCGAGGTCGAGGTCGAGCCGCTGACCAACTATCTCGTCGGGAGGGCCCAGCGGGAGATCGGCCGCGGCGCCGTGGGACTGCTCGCGACGGCGGTCAACCGCGACCTTCGGACGCCGGCGCTCCAGGGCTATCTGCCGGGCCAGGCATACGTCGGAGGCGTTGACGGCCACTACTTCCTCGACGGCAAGCGCGACTGGGTAATCGCAGGACGAATCGCCGGCAGCCACGTGGCCGGGGATCCCCTGGCGATCGAGCGGCTGCAGCTCTCGTCGCAGCGGTACTACGATCGGCCGGATGCCACGCACGTCGAGCTCGATCCGACCGCGACGTCGCTCGGCGGGTGGACGGGCAGCATCAACCTGAACCGGCAGAGCGGCGTGCACGGTGTCAACGCGGCGCTGTGGTCGGTCAGCCCGGGCTTTGATTCGAGCGACGCCGGGTTCAATTTCGCCAGCGATCGTGCCGGCGGCCACGTGGTGTATCGGTGGCGCGATCCGACGGTCAACAGTTTCTCGCGAAGCCGCTTTCTCGCGGTCGCGAAGTCGTACACCTGGAACTTCGCGCGCGAGCTCCAGCACGACGGCTTCTTCACGTTCGGCAACATCCAGTTCAAGAACTACTGGTCGGGGGTTGCACGCGTCGGCTTCTTCAGGGCCGTCCAGGACGATCGAGGCACGCGCGGTGGACCGTCGATGCTGAAT
>DASPFV010000062.1:0-10155 GCA_035620975.1 Vicinamibacterales bacterium | reverse complement strand
GACGCTCGCACTCTTCGCCTGCATCGTCGCGCACGAGCTCGGGCACTCGCGCACCGCCCGCCGGTACGGCATCGGGACGCGCGACATCATCCTGCTGCCCATCGGCGGCGTCGGACGGCTGGAGCGGACGCCGGACAATCCGGCGCAGGAGTTCCGCGTGGCGCTGGCCGGGCCTGCTGTGAGCCTCGGGATTGCGTGCCTGCTGCTCGTGCTGTCGACGGGGCTCGAGCACCTCGGCCGGTCGTCCGCCGCGACCCTGGGGGCAGCGCTCTTCGTCGAGCGGCTGATGATCGTCAATCTGGTCCTGGCGGTGTTCAACCTGCTGCCCGCCTTTCCGATGGACGGTGGACGGGTTCTGCGCGGGCTGCTGGCCATGCGGCTCGATTACGAGCGCGCCACGGTCATTGCGGCACGCACCGGCCAGACGCTGGCGCTCGCCATGATCGCGGTCGGGGCCTTCGTGAGCCCGGTTCTGCTCCTGATTGGCATCTTCGTGTGGATCGGGGCCGCGGCCGAGGCGGACACCGTTCACGTCCGCATCGCGCTCAAGGGAGTGCCGGTGGGCGCGGTGATGCGGACGCGGTTCTCGACGGTGCGTCCCGACGATGACCTGAGCAGCGCCGCTGCGCTCGCAGTCCGGCACGGCCAGCCCGATTTCCCGGTCGTGAACGATCACCGGATCGTGGGCACGCTGACGCACGATGCGCTGCTGCGCGCACTGTCGGAACGCGGACCTTCGGCAACCGTCGTCGAGGCCATGACGCCGGGGGCCGAGAGCGTGGACTCCGCCGAGATGCTCGAGCCGCTTCTCGCGCGGCTTCAGGGACCCGCCTTCCGGCTGCTGCCGGTGACCGACCAGGGATTGCTGGTCGGACTGCTCACCCCGCAGGCCGTGACCGAGTTCCTCAGTCTCGGTGCCGCGCAGCGATCCGCCGCGGCACATCGCCCGCATCAGCCGCACTGCGCGGCCGAAGAGGGTACGGGAGCCCGCTCGTGAGCGAGGAAGGGCAGCTCAAACGCCGGCTGGCGCAGTACGAAGAGGAACTGGCGCGGATGCGTCAGGAGAACGAGCTGCTGCGGCAGTCGGTCCAGACGTTTCGGGAGCTCGCGCGGCGCCTGAACCTCGCGCTGACCGAGGCGCTCGACGACGACCCTGGCGGTGGAGGGGCGGATCCGTGAGTGCCGGAAGCTCGCCGTCGGTGCCGGAGTACCGGACCGGTCCCTCGCGAATCCCGCGGGATGCCCCTTCGCCGATCCGGCCGTCGGCTCGGGAAAGTGATCGGGCGGGGCACAGACGTTGCTTTGCTGCAACCGGAGGTCGTCCGCGCTGCCGTCGGGCACATCGGCGCACGAGGCACGCGGCCTGCCTTCGATCTACAAGTGAGGTGCAAGATGACCACTCGACTCGCGGAACCCCTGCGGGCAGGGTTCTTCGCCATGATCTGTCTGCTGACGGTGGGGGTGGCGGCGCAGCAGCCCGCCCATGGTCAGAAGTCCGTCCCGACGATCAAGGGGGTCCCGTGTACCCCCATTACGTCGGTTGACGGCCGTGACAATTTCGACGGGTACTGCGCCGTGTGCCACGGCGAGGACGCGAGGGGCAATGGTCCCGCCGCGCCTGCGCTGAGGGCTCCAGTCCCCGATCTCACGACGATGGCCAGGCGCCGTGGCGGCAAATTCGATCGGATTGCCACGGAGCGCATCATCAGTGGCGTCGACAAGCTCGCTACTCCTGCGCACGGGGTCGAGGACATGCCGATCTGGGGCGAGGTGTTCCGCGGCGGCGATCCCTCTGAGAACAAGCTGCGGCTCAACAACCTGGTGCTCTTCCTGGAGCAGCTGCAGCAGCCGGGCACGGAGCCGACGTCCCGCTGACGTGGCGGCCGTCGTGATCTGGCTCACCGCCTGCAGCCGTGGATCGTCCCGGAGGTGCCTATGACGACCAGAAATGTTCAGGCCGCCGTGATTCGGGCGCCAGGCGCCCGGCTGCACGCCGATCTGCGAGTGCCGCTGCGTGCGCGGGGGCTCGTCGTCTTCGCGCACGGCAGCGGCAGCAGCCGGTTCAGCCGGCGGAATCGGCAGGTGGCTGAGTTCCTCGACGATCGAGGCTTTGCCACGCTGCTGCTCGACCTGCTCACGCCCGAGGAGGAGGCCGTCGACGTCCGGACGGCAGAGTATCGATTCGACATCGCGCGATTGGGGCCGCGGGTGAGCGCCGCCGCCGACTGGGCGGGCAGCCGTCCCGAGCTGGAGGCGCTGCCGATCGGGTGTTTCGGCACGAGCACGGGGGCGGCGGCCGCCCTCATCGCCGCAGCCGAGCGGCCGGACGTCATCCGGGCCGTCGTCTCGCGCGGCGGTCGCCCGGACCTGGGGGGCGAATGGCTGCCGCGCGTCAAGGCGCCGACGCTCCTGATCGTCGGGGGCGAGGACGCCCCGGTCATCGAGTTGAACCGGGAAGCCATGCAGAAGATGCATGCCCTGGTCCGGCTCGAGATCGTGCCCGGCGCCACCCATCTCTTCGAGGAGGCGGGCACGCTGGACGAAGTCGCCAGGCTGGCGGCCGACTGGTTCGCGCGCTACCTGATCGGGATCGGGCGGCGGGCGCAGCAACGGTGAACGCGACCCCGCGGCGCGCCTGGGATTCGCCTCACGCGATCCGATCCGAGTGCAGGCCGCGGACAGCCTCCGCGAGAAGCGCGCTCAGGGAGCAGGTCTGGACGGGCAGGCGCCCGGCAGTGCGCGCAATACTGTCGGTCACCATGATGTTCCGGATCGGCACCGACAGGAGCTGCTCCTCCGCGCCGGCGACGAACAGCCCGTGTGTGGCAACAACCAGGGCGTGCGGCCGGCATCCGGCCGCGAGCAGCGCGGTCATCGCTGCCGCAATCGTCGCGCCCGTGCTGATCATGTCGTCGACGATGATGGGCGATCGGCCGCGGACGTCGCCGACGATCTGACGCACGCTCACGTCGCGTCCGCTCTGGCGGGTTTTGTGCACCACCGCAAGTGGCCGATCCAGCAGCCGGGCATACCGCTCCGCGAGTTTGACTGCACCCAGATCCGGCGCCACCAGCACGGCATCGTCGGGCACGGCGGGTCTGGCGGCGTCGGCCAGGAGGGGTACCGCGGTCAGGTGATCGACCGGCATCGAGAAGAAACCCTCGAGCGCCGGTGCGTGGAGATCCACGACGACGAGCCGGTCAGGCGGTGCGGCGTCGAGGATGCGGGCCATCACGCGCGCGCCGAGCGACTGCGTCGCGCCCGTGCGCCGTTCCTGTCGGGCGTAGCCCAGGTACGGAACGATCGCCGTGATCCGGCTGGCGCCCGCTCGACGACACGCGTCGGTGATCAGCAGGAGCTCCAGCAGGTGCGTTTCGACGCGCGGAGCGGTCGACTGCACGAGGTACACATCGCAGCCGCGAACGGTCCGCCGCAGGTCGGCCTGCAGCTCGCCGTCGGGGTGCGCCTGCACGGGGCACCCGCCGAATGGCGAACCGAGGAGCTGGGCGACGTTCGCCGCCAGGTCCGGATTCGCCGTGCCGGCGAGGAGCGCGAGCGTCAGTGGCATGGGCCAGTCGATTCTCGGCGATCGCCACCCGCTGGAGGCGCGGGCGCCGTGCGGGCTCGCGCGCCCGCACGCGCAGGGCTCGCTTCCTTCAACGCCCGTAGCGGCCCATCAGCTCGGCCTGGTCCATCACGTGTCCCTTCATGGCCTGCTCGAGCTCTGCCCTCCGCGCGCCCGCGCGCAGCCCGAGCTTCACGTCGAGCGCATAGAGCCGGAAGAAGTAGCGATGCGCCGGGCCGGACGGTGGACAGGGACCACCATATCCCACCTTGCGGAAATCATTGAACCCCTGACGCGCGCCGGACCCTAGCTGCCGATCGGGTGGCACCCCGTCGGGGAGCTCGACGAAACCGGCGGGCAGGTCGTACAGCAGCCAGTGAACCCAGGTGGCGCGGGGTGCGTCGGGGTCGTCGACCACGAGGACGAAGCTCGCTGCGGCCGTCGGGGCGTCACGCCACTCGAGCGGCGGAGAGACATCTTCGCCATCACACGTGAACCTCCGCGGGATCGCGCCGCCGGCTTCGAACGCGCGGGACGTCAGCTGCAGTGCCATGCGATCCCTCCGGATGGATTATCCGGGTCAATGACGCAAACGGCGAGCCATGGCCGGGCCTGGCCGCGGCCTTCCGGGGCATGCGCGTTGCACGGATCCGGGGTGACAGGCCCGAGCAGCCGGAATCCTGGCACAAGGCGCGCCCGGTGTCGGCGGCGACGGAGACGCTCGCGGCACGGTCGGATTCGGAGCGGAGAGCCATGACGCTCACAACCTCGTACATGGGCCTCACCCTGGCGCACCCCTTCGTCATGGGGGCCTCGCCCTTGACGGGTCATCTCGACAGCGTGAGGCGGCTGGAAGACGCCGGCTGCGCCGCCATCGTGATGCATTCGCTGTTCGAAGAGCAGATCGGGCGCGCCGCGCCCCGGACGGTCGTGCCCGACTGGCGGCGGGAATTCGCGAACAGCCGGGCGTTCTTTCCCAGGCCGGAGAAGTTTCCCCTGGATCCAGCGGACTATCTGGAACAGATCCGGCTGATCAAGTCGGCCGTTACCGTTCCCGTGCTCGCCTCGCTGAACGGCACCGGCATCGATGGCTGGCTGCGGTACGTGCCCCTGGTCGAACAGGCGGGGGCCGATGCACTCGAGCTGAACGTGTACTACCTCTCGACCGGCCTGCAGGACACCGCGGCCGCCGTGGAGGCCGAGGTCGAGGAGCTCGTGAGGAGCGTCAAGGAGCTGGTACGCATTCCGGTCAGCGTGAAGCTGTCGCCGTTCTACACGGCGTTCGCCAATCTGGCCATGCGCCTCGATGAGGCCGGCACGGACGGGTTGGTCCTCTTCAACAGGTTCTACCAGGCCGACATCGACATCGAGACGCTCGAGGTGGTACCGAACGTGCGGCTGTCGACGAGCGCCGACCTGCTGCTCAGGCTTCGCTGGCTGGCGGCGCTCTCGGGCCGGGTACGGGCATCGCTTGCCGCGACAGGCGGCGTGCACACCGTGATCGACGGCATCAAGGCGCTCCTGGCGGGCGCTCACGCCGTGCAGATCGTGTCGGCCGTGCTCGAGTATGGTCCGCAGCACTTCCGCGCGATGGAGCAGGGGCTCCGCTACTGGATGCATCACCATGAGTACGATTCGATCGAGGCGTTCCGTGGGCAATCGAACCTGACCCGGTGTTCGGATCCGGCGCACTTCGAGCGGGCCAGCTACCTGCGGGTGCTTCAGGGCTGGAGGGGATGAAGCGACTCGCGGCTTGAGGGCTCTCGGCTCATGAGGCTCGAGACGCAGGGTCTTGCCAGCGCCGAGAGCCCAGAACCGAGAGCCCAGAGCCGAGAGCCCAGAGCCGTTCTGTTACGCATACGCCTTGAGAACGTACTCTTCGACCATCCGGTGGCTGTTGAAGAACGATCCGTTGAGCGCGATGGCCTGGCGCATCACGTCGACGAAGCTGTCGCGCCGGTGATAGAAGAGCGGCAGGATGGTGTGCTCCAGCTTGTCGTACAGCGACGCGGCATCGAGCTCCGAACGGGCGGCGGCTGAGGGCGGCAGGGTCCCCGGCGCGTCGATCGCCCAGCCAGTCACGCCTTCGACGTGGCCCTCCATCCACCAGCCGTCGAGCACGCTCAAACTGGGCACGCCGTTCAGTGCCGCCTTCATGCCGCTGGTGCCGGAGGCCTCGAGCGGCGGCTGCGGCGTGTTCAGCCAGAGGTCCACGCCCGACGCCAGCAGCCGGGCCCGATCCATGTCGTAGTCTTCGAGATACGCGAGCGGCACGCGGCTGCCCAGCGAGTGCCTCGCCTCGAAGATCCGCTCGATTACCGCCTTTCCAGCTTCGTCCCGGGGGTGCGCCTTGCCCGCGTAGACGACCTGGAGGGGGCCGACCGTCGCGTCGATCGCCTTGAGCCGCTCGACGTCGTGGATCAGCAGGTCCGCGCGCTTGTAGGCTGCGGCCCTGCGGGCGAAGCCGATCGTGAAGACCGCGGGGTCGAGGCTCAGCGTCGTCTCGCGCATGACCAGCTCGATCAGGCGACGCTTGGCGCCTTCGTGTGCGTTCCAGACCTCCTCGCGCGGGATGCTCAGCGCGTAGCGCAGGCTGAAGTTGTCGCGCCGCCAGCCGGGAATGTGTCGATCGAACAGCGCCTGGAACTCCTCCGCCGCCCACGTCGCTGCGTGTACGCCATTCGTGATCGCGTCGACGGTGTAGCCCCCGAACATCTGGCGGGAGACCTCGCCGTGCGTCATGGCCACGCCGTTCACGTAGTGGCTGGAGTTGAGCGCCAGGTAGGTCATGTTCAGAACCCCGCCGAGGCATCCGTGGTCCTCGAGGACACGCATCGAGCGCGCGTCGAGCATGCGGCGCGCCGCGTTCAGGTCGAACCGATCGTGGCCGGCCGGAACCGGCGTGTGCGTCGTGAAGACGCACCGCGCCCGCACGGCGGCCACGTCCTCCGCCGTGATCTCGGTGCGTCCTGCCTGGTGTGCCTGCTCTTCGAGCAGTGCCACGACGAGCAGGCTCGAGTGCCCCTCGTTCATGTGAAAGCGATCGATCTGCGTATACCCCAGCGCGCGCAGCATCCGCACCCCGCCCACGCCGAGCACGACCTCCTGGCTCAACCGGTACGACGCGTCCCCTCCGTAGAGCGCGTCCGTCAGTCTGCGGTCGTCGTCGGAGTTCCCGGCGACGTCGGTGTCGAGCAGGTAGACCGGGACGGCCCCGCCTGCGCCGCGCAGTTCGTAGAGCCATGCACCCACCTGCACCAGGCGGCCATTCAACTCGACGCCGATGCGCGCAGGCGCCGGCCGGAGGATGTCCTCGACTGCCCAGGCGACGGGCTCCTCCGACTGGCGACCCCTCGCGTCGAGGCGCTGGCGGAAATAGCCCTTGCGATGCAGCAGGGTGACCCCAACCATGCTCCGCCCGAGATCGGCCGCCGACCGCAACGTATCACCGGCCAGCACGCCAAGCCCGCCGGCATACGTCGGTATCCGGGTCTCGAGCCCGATCTCCATGGAGAAGTAGGCGACCTGAGCCAAAGTCGCTCCCGAGCGGAAGTCACCTCACCGTCTGCAAGAGCGCTGCTCAAACGAACCCGGAACCCTGAACGCGGAACCTTGAAGTCCGAAAGGTTCTGACGGATTCGCGACAGGCGTGACCGGATTTCCGTCGGCTTTCGGTACCATCGGCGAGCCGACGGGTCGGCAGGAGCCGCTCCCGGGCTCGCCTCTAGTTTCCCCATCCGCCTGCGCCGGACCCACGATGTCACTGAAACAGGCGCGCCAAGGGCGCGCCCCGCCGGAGCGGAGCGGGGATGTGGGCCCCCGCGAGCGACGGCGATGGGGGGTCCGGCGGGGCGAAGCCCCCCGGTGTCCCTTTCGGTGGTGCGGTATTTGCTCGAGGAGCTGACGGCCGGGGCTACGCCTTCAGCCGATGATCCGGCGGCGCCGATTCGAACGCAGCCATCGCTCCAGGGGACTTGCAGCCTCAGTCGGTGGGGCGGTTCGCACGGCGCCGGCCCAGGCATCGCGCAGCGAAGACACGAGCCTCGACTTTCCCTCACGCGCACGGGTCGACGTCTCCTCCTTGGCGGTTCCCCGCGTTCGTTCACCCGAGCACCCGATGGATGCGGCGTGGCGTGGCAGAAGCCTTGAATGAGATGCCGTCGAAGGCGCCGGGCCCGCGCGACCGGCGCGAGGAGGATGCGTCCGTGATCGAGATTCGCTGGATCCTCTGTCCGGTCGACTTCTCGGAGTGCTCGCGCCACGCGCTGTCATACGCGCTGACGCTTGCGCGCTGGTACGAATCGACGATCACCGTCTTTCATACCTATACCGCGACGCATCCGCTGCCGATCGTTCCCTATGACGGCCCCCCGGCGCTCGAGCCGCTGGGTCTGTCGGAGACGCATCGCGAGCAGCTGCGGCAGGCGCTGCAGGAGTTCACGGCGCCGCTGGCCGGAAGCGGCGTTCAGCTCTCGATCGAGATCGGCGAGGGCCTCGCCGTCGAACAGATCGCAGGGCGCGCCCGGACCCTGTCGGCCGACCTGATCGTCATGGGTACCCATGGCCGCTCCGGCTTCGAGCGGCTGTTTCTCGGCTCGGTCACCGAGCGGGTGCTGCGCAAGGCGTCATGTCCGGTGCTCACGGTGCCGCCCCGCGTCGCCGGCGCGACGCCCACTTTCCGCCGCATCCTCTGTGCCGTGGACTTCTCCGACTCCTCGCTGCGGGCACTGCAGTTCGCGGTCGCGCTTGCAGAGGAGGCCGATGCGCGGCTCTCCGTCCTGCACGTGCTGGAGCTGCTGCCCGAAGGAGACGCTCCGGAGCTGGGATTCCTGTCGCTCCGGGAGTACCGCGAGCGTCTCGAAGCCACGGCCCGCGAGCGGCTCAGGGCCGCCGTCCCCGATTCGGCCCGGCAGTTCGCCGACGTCGACGAGCGGGTGACGATCGGGAAACCCTACCGCGAGATTCTCCGCACGGCGTCTGAGCAGGGGGTCGAGCTGATCGTCATGGGCGTTCGCGGACGCAGCGGCGTCGATCTGATGATGTTCGGCTCGACTACTCAGCACGTCGTACGGCAGGCGGTCTGTCCCGTGCTGACCGTGCGAACGGGATGAGCGAGGACAACACGTGAAGAGCCCGCATGCTCGACGGCCGGACCGCTCCGGAGAAGAGGAGAGCCCCATGGCGTTCGACAACAGGGCGCAGGCCGCGCGGCTGCTCGCCGCGCGCCTGGACAAGTATCGCAGCCGGCACCCCGTGGTGCTGGCCATTCCGCGCGGGGCCGTGCCGATGGGCCGGATTCTCGCCGACGCGCTGGACGGCGATCTCGACGTCGTGCTGGTCCGCAAGCTCCGGGCACCCCATAATCCGGAGCTCGCGATTGGCTCGATCGACGAGCTGGGCGCCACCTACGTGTATCCGGACACGCGTGACCTGTGGACCGATCGATACCTCGAAACCGAGAAGGCCGAGCAGATGAAGATGCTGGCCTGGCGGCGGAACCTGTACGGACAGACGCGGCCGCCCATCGAGGTGACCGGCCGCGTGGCCATCGTGCTCGACGACGGCATTGCCACCGGGTCCACGATGATTGCGGCGCTCCGCGCGGTCCGGGCGCGTCAGCCGGCCCGGCTGATTGCGGCCACGGCGGTGGCACCGGGCGACACCCTGCTGAGGATCCGCAGGGAGGCCGACGAGATCGTCTGCCTCGAGACCCCGGAATTCATGTTCGCAATCGGCAACCACTTCCGCGACTTCTCGCAGGTCTCCGACGAGGAGGTCGTGGCCGCCCTGTCGAAGCCCCGGGCCGCCGCCGCCGGCCGGTGACCCGGCGCGCGTGGAGCGGCGCGGGCACTCCACGACGAGGCAGGAGATGACACCGCGATGACCCATCGAGGACGTGCTCGCGCGGATGACGGCAGGAGGTGTCAGGCGCATCCCGCTCGTCGATGACGACGGATGCCACCCCGGCGTGCTGGCGCTCGATGATGTCATGAGCCTGCTCCCGGAGGAGCTGGCCGATCGGGTCAGGCTGGTCACCAGGGCGCGACGTCAAGAGCAGAGTCGACCGCCGGCTGAAGGGAGGCGCAACGGCACCGGACGTGGAGCGGATGACGGAGGCGAGGAGGCTATTCCGTTCGGTCGCCGCAGTCGCGTCGATCGCCGTCTGCAATCGAGGCCCAGACGTTGCCGTCGCCGTCGCACCGAAGCACCAGCCGTGGGATGTAGCGCACGGTCGGGATGTCGATGAGGAACTTGACGCTGTTGCCGTCGGGGCGGATCTCCGGCAGAGTGCCGGGCCGGGCGTCGAGTGCTCGTCGAATAGCCATGCCAGTCGTCTAGCAAGTCTGCGGCCATTCCGCGGGCCTGGATACACGCCACTTGACGCGGGGCTTTGTCCTGCCTCGCGCGCCCCGACCACGCGGAATTCCGCGCGGCTGTGGAAAATCTTCGGGCGCAGGCGCCACTACGACGTGCATGCGTGCCTCGGCGTCGAGCGGCGGCTCGAGCCCGACCAGCGTCGTGCCGGGCACCCAGGGTATCAGAAAGGTGTGAGGCACCGGGAGTGCGATCAAGCCCGGCAGCAGGGCCAC
>DASPFV010000061.1:0-2632 GCA_035620975.1 Vicinamibacterales bacterium | reverse complement strand
GCGTTCGGCTGCCCGTTCGAGGGTCCGGTCGCGCCGGCTCGAGTCGCGTCAGTGGCGGCGGAACTGATTGAGATGGGGGCGTTCGAAGTTGCGGTCAGCGACACGACTGGCATCGCCCACCCCGGCCAGGTGCCTGCGGTCGTGGACGCCGTAGCCGCACGGGTGGGCATGCCGCGCACGGCTCTGCACTTTCACGATACGCGCGGCACCGCGCTCGCCAACGTCCTCGTCGCGCTCGAGCTCGGCGTGCGCACGTTCGACGCGTCGGCCGGAGGGCTGGGCGGCTGTCCCTACGCGCCGGGCGCGACCGGCAACCTGGCCACCGAGGACCTCGTGTTCATGCTGGACGGGCTCGGCATCCGCAGCGGCGTGAACCTCGCGGCGCTGCTGGAGGCCTCGACGTTCATCGAGTCCCGGATCGGGCATCCGCTACCCTCCCGGTACTTCCGCGCCGCGAAGGGCTCTAAAAGAGGTCGTTGACCCGGCCGGGGTCGGGGGGCCCCAGAACCCGGCCGCGCGCTATTGGCGACGGGCACGCGGACGACGCCGGGTCGCCGTTTCGGTGTGCAGCTTCAGGTAGGTGACGATTTCTTCGACCAGTTCATCGGGCAGGCACGGCTTCGCGATGAACCCGTCGCACCCGGCCTTCCGCGCGCGGTCCCCTTCGGCCGCCAGCGCGTGCGCGCTGAGCGCAACGATGGTCAGGTGCGTGGTCTCCGGGTCCGCTTTGAGCCGGGACGTGGCCTCCCAGCCGTCCATGCTGGGCAGCGACAGATCCATCAGGATCAGATCCGGCATCAGCGCACGTGCCTTCTCGAGCGCTTCGCGGCCGTCGCGGGCCGTTTCGACGCGAAACCCTGAAAACTCCAGATAGTCCTTGTACATCTCCCGCGCGTCGTCATAGTCCTCGACGAGCAGGATGAGCGGACGAGTCGTGGGAGTGCTCGTGCCCGACGGCTGATCAACCACGCGACCGGACAGTATAGCAGCGTTCGGTTTGGCTGGGGCCGCGGCCTCCAGCTCAGGAGGACGTCAGAGAGCTTCCATCGCACGTGCGCCTCCGGTCGATCCTCGCAGAAGCCGCGGCCGGTCGAGAGTGTCAGGTACGGTCGAGCTGGCATTCCAGGCCAGGCTTGGGAGTGGATTGCCCGGGCGCGTTCAGCGCCGGTGGTCCGCGTGGATCCGTAACTGCTTCGTCGTCGGCTGCGGCCGTGCCCGGCCGGCCAGATCGTCCCAACCTCGGCTCCCAGCTTCCATCCACCAGCTTCAGCAACCAGCCCGGTCGCGGGCGGATCAGAGGGCGCGGTCGATTCAGCAGCCGGCTCTCGGCTGCCGCCTCGCGCGCTGTCGAGAACCCAATTGGGGCCAGCACCGGAAGCTGATAGCTGGAAGCCGGCAGCTGACAGGAGTCTACGGCAGCCTGAGCACCTGACCCGGCTTGATCTTGTTCGGGTCGCTCAGCTGATCCCGGTTCGCCTCGAAGATTTTCATGTAGGCGTTCGCGTTGCCCATGTGCTCCTTGGCGATTCCGCTGAGCGTATCGCCAGGCTTCACCGTGTAAGTCCGACCCTGTGCGGGCGCGGCCGATGGCGGTGGCTCCACGACCCGGATGTCGGCCACGATGTCGTCACGCCAGGATGGAATGGTCTTGATGGCGTTCCAGATCTCGTTCTTGTCGGCTTCGGACTTCACAGTCCCGACGAAGTGCAGCTTGCCGTCCTTTTCCTGAGCGCTGCCGTCAAAGCGCCCCTTCGCCGTCTGGATGGCCCAGGCATACGTGTCGCGCAATCCCATACGTCACCTCCGAATCCATGCCGACCAAGCAATCAGCATACCTCTTTCGCGGAACGGCGCGGTCCCGGCGACGGCGTGCTATGGTGTGCGCATGCTGGCGTTGGTCGCCGCGGCACTCGCCGCCTTTCTCGTCGCACCTGCGCAGGAGCGGCCTGACAAGCAGCTCGTCGTGTCCATCAGCGGGCCTGACCTCAAGGGGGGCATTGTCTCGGAGATTACCTGGGACGGCGGGCTGCTCATGATGCAGGGCGTCTTCGCCGAACCCGGCGGCGAACTGAAGGCGCACTATCTGGTCACGGCGGCCGACGGCATCACGCTCGAGAAGCGCGAGGCCCAGACGGAAGCCTCGGCGAAGTACTGGCAGATGAAATCCGGTCGCGTGAGCCCGACCGGACTCGGGCGGATCGAGAGCGGCAGCGACACGAAGATGCCGCAGTTCGGCATCGGCTCCCTCGAGCGCCGGATCGGCGATGCCATCGACATGGGCGGAACGCGGACGCGCAGCGTGCTGCGGCTGGGGACGCTCGTCATGCTCGAACGTGACGGCCCCGAGCCTTACGACGGCGAGACCTGGTCGTGGTCGCCGGCAGAGCTCAACCGGATCGCCTACGTGGACGGTCAGGGCGATCTGTGGGTCGCCCGGGCGGACGGCCGGGACGCCCGGCGGCTGCTCCGCGGCGACTTCACGCTGCCCGCCTGGTCGGACGACGGCCGTGCGATCGCCATTGCGGAGCGCAAGGACGGCGGGCGCCGCTGGGACATTTCGGTCGTGCACCTGCCGGAGGCGCTCCGCCGCGTTCGCTGACCGGGCTCGGCGTGCGCCAGTAGATGCACGAGC
>DASPFV010000060.1:0-15211 GCA_035620975.1 Vicinamibacterales bacterium | reverse complement strand
CTGAAACGGCCACCCTCCCCGGCGGACGCCTCCGGGAGCCGCCCGACGTGCTCATCGCGGCCGACGCCGTGCTGAGCACCGACGCCGTGGAGATCGCCGGCGACTGGCCAGCAGTGTTCAAAGTGCGGCGTCGCCTGGACGCCCCGCGCACCGAGTGCGGCGCGCTCGAGGCCTGCCCTGTGGCTGCCTGCGCCGGCATCGCCGAGCCCGATCGCTTTTTCGAGGAGCTTCGCTCCGCGGGCTGGACCCTCACGGCCGCGGAGCGCTTCCGGGATCATCACCGGTATTCGGCCCGCGACCTCGCGCGGCTCGTCTCGCTGGCGCGCGACTCCGGCGCCCGCGCGCTCGTCACGACCGAGAAGGATTACGTCCGGCTGCTGCCGTTCCGGCCGTTCTCCCTGCCGGTGGCCTGGGTGCCGCTTACAATGGAGCCCGACCCCATGCCCCCATTCCGGGACTGGCTTGCCGCCCAGCTGCGCGCCGCCCGCGACGAGGTTCCGACCGCCGGTGTCTGATCGACCGCCCTCGTTCCGGCACCGGCTCGAATACCTCGCCGTCAGTGCCGTCGTGCACGCCAGCCGTGCGCTGCCGATGGCCGCCGTGCTCGGCCTGGGCACGCTGCTCGGCCGCGCCTTCTACACGTTCGACGGTCCCCATCGGCGGCTGGCGCTCAGGAACCTGCGGGCGGCGTTCCCCACCCGCGACGCGCACGAGTGCCGCGCGATCGCCCGGGGCATGTTCGCGCACTTCGGCCGGCTGCTGACGGTCCTGCTCAAGTTCAGCACGATGACCCCGGCGCAGATGCTCGCGCGCGTCGAGTTCGACGGCGAGGATCGGGTCCTCCATGCGCACGCACAGGGCAGGGGCGTGCTGCTCTTCACGGGCCACTTCGGCTTCTGGGAGATCAACGCGCTCGTGCACGCGCTCGCCCTGCATCCGATGGCGGTGCTGGCACGGCCCCTCGACAATCCGCTGCTGCACGATCTGCTCGAGTCGGTCCGGTGCCGGACCGGGAACTCCGTGATCTACCGGCGCGGCGCGATCCGCCGGGTGCTGCGCGCGCTCGAAGCCAACCAGGCCGTGGCCGTGCTGATCGACCAGCACATCCACACCGCCGATTCCGTCTACGTCGACTTCTTCAACCGGCCGGCCGCCACCACGTCCGCGCTCGCCGCGCTGGCGCTGCGAACCGGCGCGCCGGTCGTGCCCGTCTTCGCGCTGCCCCGCCCGGGCGGCCGGTTCCGGATGGTGTACGAGCATCCGGTCGACCCGCCCCGCACCGACGACCCCGACGCGATCCGCGCCTTCACGCAGCGATGCACGGACGTGCTCGAGATGTACGTCCGGCGCTATCCGGATCTGTGGCTCTGGATGCACCGCCGCTGGCGCGACGTCGACGGCCAGGGCGAGCAGGTGCCGGGGATGTTTCCTGCGGCGACCACGAGTGAAGGGGAGTAAAGGGTGCCCTGCGTGCGAGGGTGCACCGGGTGCAAAACGTGCCGTGAGTGCACTGATGTGGCGAGTCCAACGTCCACGACTGTGAGTGGAGGCCCGGCGTGACGCGAGAACCCGACCTCTCTTCTGATCCGTGTTCTTCCGTGTTCTTCCGTGGCCCTTCAAGATCCGTGTCTGTCCGTGGCGGTTGACGGATCCGTGGCAGACGTGGCGCGGCTGGTGATCCGGGCGCCGAACTGGCTTGGGGACGTCGTGATGGCGTTGCCGGCGATGGCGACGGTCCGGGCGGGGCTGCCGGCAGCCTCGATCACCGTGGCGGCGGTTCCGGCCCTTGCGCCGCTGTTCGAGGAGGCCACCATCGCCCGGCCGGATGCCGTCATCGCCGTTCCGAGTCCGCGCGCCGAGATGGCCGCTCTGCGGGAGGGGCGCTTCGATGCCGCATTGCTCCTGCCGAACTCGTTCCGGTCGGCCTGGTCGGCCCGGCGCGCGGGCATTCGGGAGCGGTGGGGGGTCGGCGCGAACCTGCGCTCGCTGCTCCTGACGCGCCGCGTTCGCAGACCTCGCGGGCGGGTGCACCAGGCCCGGTACTACCAGGCCCTGGTCGAGGCGCTCGGCTTCGGCGGCGACGTCGACGATCGCGTGGGGGAGGATCCCCCGGGTTCCGCCGCCGGGTGGAAGCCTGGCGCCGAACCGGCGATTCGTGTCCGCCCCGGAACTGCCGCGCGGGCACGGAGGCTGCTCGAGGCGGCGGGGGTCGCGGAAGACGCAACCCTCGTCGGTTTCGCGCCAGGCGCGGCCTACGGGCACGCGAAACGGTGGCCCCCGCGACGCGTGGCCGAAGTCGTGGCCCGCCTCGCGCGCGAGCGCTCGGTCACGGCGGTGCTCGTGGGCACCGCCACCGACCGGGATGCGGGGCGTGAGATAGAATCGTCGCTGCCTGCGGACGTGACGCTGGTCAACCTGATCGGCCGGACCGACCTGCGCGCGCTCGCCGGAGCCGTCGCGCGCTGCGCCGCCTTCGTGTCGAACGACTCGGGCGCGATGCACCTGGCCGCCGCGCTCGGCGTGCCGGTCGCCGCCATCTTCGGTCCGACCGACGAGCGCGTCACGTCGCCGCTCGGAGAGCACGACCTCCTGAAGCACGAGGTCTTCTGCCGGCCCTGCATGCTGCGCGACTGCCCGATCGATCACCGGTGCATGAAAGGCGTCAGCCCGGACACGGTCTTCGGCGCCGTGGCGCGACGTCTCGAGGCGCGCGCGTGAGGCGCGCCGTGTTCCTGGACCGCGACGGCACCCTGATCGAGGAGATGGGCTATCTCGATCGGCTCGACCGCCTCCAGTTCTTCCCGTACAGCATCGACGCCGTCCGCCTCCTCAACCGCGCCGGCTTCGCCGTCGTCGTGACGACCAATCAGGCCGGTATTGCCAGGGGCCTGGTCGAGGAATCCTTCGTGGCCGCGGCGCACCGCGCCATCGCGGAGCGGCTCGCGGCCGGTGGGGCGTCGATCGATGGTTTCTATTACTGTCCCCACCATCCGGATGGCATCGTGCCGGCATTGCGGCAGGCCTGCGAGTGCCGCAAGCCGCGTCCCGGGATGCTCGTCAGGGCGGCGTCGGAGCTCCAGCTGGATCTGTCGCGCTCGTTCGCGGTGGGGGATCGGCTGCACGACGTGGAGGCGGCGGAAACCGTCGGCGGCCGCGGCATCCTGGTTCGCACCGGCCATGGCGCTCGCGACGCGGCGAGGGCCTCCAGCGGCACGGTCGTCGCCGACAATCTGATCGCCGCCGTGTCCTGGATTCTCCACGCATCGTGACGCGACGACTGCCATCCGCGACCCCCGGTGTCGATCCCGGGAGGCTCATCGGGCTCGTCGACGCCTTCGTCGGCCTGCGGGTCGCCGTTTTCGGGGACCTCATTGTCGACGAGTTCATCTACGGCGAGATCGCGCGGGTGTCGCGCGAGGCGCCGGTGCTGATCCTCGACTACGACTCCACCCAGATCGTTCCGGGCGGGGCGGGCAACGCCGCGGCGAACGTGGCGGCGCTCGGTGGCGCGCCGACGGCGATTGCGGTCGCCGGCAGGGACGAGGCGGGCCGGCGCGTGCTGGACGTGCTCAGGCGGCGCGTCGACATCCGGCGCGTCGTGCGACCCCGCACCTACCGAACGCCCACGAAGACCCGCATCCTGGCTGGAGGCGTGCACTCGGCCAAGCAGCAGGTGGTCCGGATCGATCGGGCGGCCAGGCCCGTGTTCACGGACGCGGATCGGCGAGCGGTCGAGGCGCACCTCACCACTGCCGCCGCGCGCTGCGATGCGCTGCTCGTCTCCGACTACGGGTCCGGCCTGGTGACGCCCGCTGCCGTGGCGGCGGCGCGCCGCCGGGTGCGCAGTCAGGGCCGGCGCAGGCCGCCAATCCTCGTCGATTCGCGCTACAACCTGATCGCGTACCGCGGCGCCACGACCTGCACGCCGAACGAGTCGGAGGTCGAGCAGATCTTCGGCATCCGCATCGGCGAGAACGCGCGGGCGCTCGAGAAGGCGGGACGCGCGCTGCTGGAGCGCATGCGGACGGAGGCCGTCCTGATCACGCGCGGAAGCCGGGGCATGGCGCTCTTCGAGCGCGGCCGGCCCACCATACACATCCCGATCTTCGGTTCCGATCAGATTGCGGACGTCACCGGGGCGGGCGACACGGTGATTGCCACGATGACGCTGGCGCTGGCCGCGGGCGCGACCTGCGAAGAGGCCGCCCGCCTGGCCAACTACGCCGGCGGCCTGGTCGTCATGAAACGCGGAACGGCCACTGTGTCGGCCGACGAGCTCAGGGCAGCTGTACTGTCCGATTCGTGAGGGACATGGGGCGCGTCGTCACGCGGGAACGTCTCGTCGAGCTCGTCGGCGCCGACCGCGCGGCCGGCCGCACCATTGCGTTCGCGAACGGCTGTTTCGACCTGCTGCACGTCGGACACACGCGGTATCTCCAGGCGGCGGCGGCCGAAGCCGACCGCCTCGTGGTCGCCGTGAATGACGACGAGATGGCGGCGCGGAAGGGGCCGGGCCGGCCCGTCATGGAGGCACGGGAGCGCGCCGAGATCGTCGCGGCGCTTCGCGGCGTCGACTACGTCGTGATCTTTCCCGAGCCGACCGTCGCGCCGCTGCTCGAGCTGCTGAAGCCCGACGTCCACTGCAAGGGCACCGACTACACGGCGGCGACCGTGCCCGAGCGCGACACGGTCCTCGCCTACGGAGGCCGCATCGCCATTGTCGGCGATCCGAAGGACCACTCGACGCGCGATCTCCTGGCGCGCATCCGGGGATGAACATCCTCGTCGTGAGACTCGGCGCCCTGGGCGACCTCGTGCACACCATCCCTGCCGTGTCCGCCCTGCGCACGGCGCTGCCGGACGCGCGGATCGACTGGGTCGTCGAGGCACGCCATCGCGCCATCGTCGATCTCGTCGAGGGCATCGACCGTGTCGTCGCCATCGAGGGCCGGACGCTGGGCGCCTGGACCGACGCGCTGAGGCGGCTGCGAGAGGTGCCCTACGACCTGGCGCTCGATTTCCAGGGGCTCATGAAGTCGGCCGTGCTCGCCCGGGCCTCCGGCGCGGCGCGCGTGGCCGGATTCTCGATCTGGCACCTGCGCGAGAAAGGCGCGCGCCCGTTCTACTCCGAGACGGACGAGGCCGGCGGCCGTCCCGGCGACGAATCGCCGCCGGGTGAGCACGTCATCCAGAAGAACCTCCGGCTGCTCCGCGTCGCCGGCATCGAGACGGCTCGTGTGCAGTTCCCGATCGTGCGAGCGCTTTCGGCAGCGGCGCAGGAGACCATCGGCACGTACGGCGAGCGTGGCTACGCGCTGCTCAACCCTGGCGCCGCGTGGCCGAACAAGCGCTGGCCCGAGGATCGCTTCGGCGAGGTGGCCGCGTTCCTGCGGGACGTGCGCGGCCTGCCTTCGCTGGTGCTGTGGGGACCCGGCGAGGAGCCGCTCGCGCGTGCCGTGGCCGGGCTGTCGGGCGGCGCCGCAGCCGTGGCGCCGCCGACGAGCGTCGCGGACGTCGTCGAACTGGCACGCGGGGCGGCGCTGATGGTGTCAGGCGACACGGGCCCGCTGCACCTCGCCGCCGCCGTCGGCACGCCGTCGGTGGCGATCTTCGGTCCCACCGATCCGGCGCGCAACGGCCCGTGGTCGGCGCTCGACGAGGTCGTCACGCGGTACGAGACCTGCGGGTGCCATTACGATCGCCGGTGTCATCAGCCGCGCTGGTGCCTGCTCGGCGTCTCCGTCGCGGAAGTGACGGCAGCAATCCAGCAGCGGCTCAGCCACGCGGGGCCGCCGGGCCGGGAGCCGCGCGCCCACGATGCCTGATCGACGCCGCCTGTTCGCGCGGTACCGCGTGCGGCTCGGGTTTCCGGTGGCGGCGCTCGCGCTGTGGCTCGCCCGTCCCACGCCCGCCACGCTGGCCGCGGGCGCGGCCGTCGCCGTGATCGGCGAAGCGCTGCGCGTCTGGGCCGCCGGGCATCTCGAGAAAGGCCGCGAGGTCACCTCGTCCGGCCCGTACCGGCTCACGCGGCATCCGCTGTACCTGGGCTCGTCGATCATAGGCCTCGGGTTCGCCATCGCATCGGCGCGTCCAGCGGCAGCCGTGCTCGTGCTCAGCTATCTCGCAGTCACCGTGACCTCGGCCGTCCGCAGCGAGGAGCATCACCTCACCGAGAAGTTCGGTCGGGCATATCCCGAGTATCGTGAGGGACGGGCGATCGAGGCCGGCCGCCGGTTCAGCGCGGCGCGCGTGGTCGCCAATCGCGAGCATCGCGCCGTCGGAGGGCTGGCCGCGGTTCTGGCCGTGCTCGCGTGGAAGGCACTATAATCGGATGCTTCGGGTGGCCGTTGGCGGTCGCCGGGCGCACGTGGCGCGTGGAGCGACATCGCTGGCGCGACCGAGACCAGGCCGATCGGCGAAGGCTTCTGCGAACGCGGAGCCGGGCGCGCCGAAGCGGCGCCGTGAAGCTGGCCGCGAGCAGCGGGCTTGCCCGCCGTAGCGGCACAGCGAAGTTGGGCCGCGAAGGCGGAGCCGGGCGCGCCGAAGCGGACCAGCGAGGCCGATCCGCGAAGGCGGGCGGTTAGCTCAGTTGGTAGAGCACCGGCTTTACACGCCGGCTGTCACAGGTTCGAGTCCTGTACCGCCCACTCCAGTGTGCCCGAGGGAGTCAGGACTCGGGGGTCAACGGAATCGCAGGTCGCAGACATCGAGCCCAGCTCTCATGAGCGCGCACCGCGAGCGCCAGGGCGACCACCTATACTAACGGCGTGGACGCTGCGCCCGCGCTCGTCGAAATCGGCCGCGCCCTGGAGTCAGCGAAGCTCGAGGCGGTGCTGATTGGGAACGCCGCCGCGGCGCTGCAGGGCGCCCCGGTCACCACGATCGACTTCGACTTCCTCTTCCGGCGGACGGCGCGGAACCTGGCGAAGCTCAAGACCTTCGCCCGGCTGATCCGGGCCACGGTTCTCCGTCCCTATTACCCGGCCTCCGATCTGCTGCGCGTCGTTCGAGACGATGACGGCCTGCAGGTGGACTTCATGGGGACGATTCATGGCATCCGCTCGTTCGAGGGTGTGCGGGACAGGGCCTCCATCATCGACATCGACGGCATCCCCATCCGGGTCGCGTCGCTCGAGGACGTGATCCGCAGCAAGCGGGCGGCGAAGCGGCCGCGGGATCTGGCCGTGCTCGAGATTCTGGAGAAGTCGCTTGAAGAGGCGCAGCGGTCGAGCCCGCCGGCTGGCGGCGCTCGCAAGCGAAAGCGACCGTAACCTGCGCGAGCTGATTCGGCGGTGGCAGGCGCTGCCGCCGGGGCGCCGGACCGCCTTCCTGCGCCGGCGCGTGGCGCCCGGGCGGACCACGCTCTAGAGCCGCCCGCCAGTTGTGGCCGCGCGAGCACCGTCGGTTTCAGCCTGGCACGACGACGCACGCGTTGCGGCGAGGCGCCTCGGACCCGCCGCCGTGCTTGCACTGCCCGCGTGGAAGAGCCTATAATCGGTTTCTTTGGGCCGCAGTCGACCTGCGCAGAGGGCGCCACGCGATGCGGATCGGAGTGAGACCGATTCGAGCGAGCGCCGAATGAGCAGGCGGAGGCTCAGTACCAGTCCTGGGGTCGTAGTTCAGTTGGTTAGAACGCCGGCCTGTCACGCCGGAGGCCGCGGGTTCGAGTCCCGTCGACCCCGCCAACCTTCGCTCGCCTCACGCGCGAGCGAGCTGCGGTTGGCAAGCCACGCGAAGGTTGTCCGCCGCAGCCGTGAGGCGTAGCCGGACCCGACCCGGAGTCGTCCTCCCCAAGTTTTTCGGCGCACGCCTGCCGCGCACTGTGCCGGCAGGCCTGCCAGGTTCCTTCCTCCCTCGGGTTCGCTCGAAACAGCTCCGTCGCAATCAGGTTCACCGTTCGTGCTCGCAGCTCCGGCGTGAGGTGCTGATACCGCTCCAGCTGGCGAGAACGGTGTCCTGTGACCTTGCGGACGATCGGGTCGGGAACACCGGGGGTCATCAGGATCGTGGCTCCTGCGTGCCGGAGGTCGTGAATGCGGACGTTCTGGACGCCGGCAGCCTTGGCGAGGGCCCGGAACTGTGTGCCGAAATCCCATCGATAAGGCCGCTGGGGTTCTGGGCAGCGCGCTGTTGGCTGTGAGGGAAAGAGGTACTCGTGCGTGCCCAAGGACGGCAGCGTCTTCAGCGTCTTCACAATCGACTGCGGAATCGGGACGTGGCGCTGAGGGCCCGTCTTGGTCCGGACCAACGTCGCGTACGGCGCGTCCCCGACGTGAACGTGTTCCCACCTGAGCGACAAGTAACCGGGAATTGTTGCCGGCAAATGGGCTGAGCAGGAGGCGATCGTTCCGGGATCATCGGTCGTCTGTTTTTCCCGGCCACCTGAGTCGACGGCGCGAGCGACGCGCGAGATGATCCTCTGCCGGACGACCGCTGCTGGGAATCGGGCGTGAGCGACCCCCCTCGTACACGCCGGTGGGTCACGTTTCGCGCCGAAGAGGGTGTCGCTCACTTTCGTGCAGGAACTTACGGCACGTGACGGCCCGCTTAGGCATTTTCGTTTGCTGAAGTGGATCACCAAGAGGAGGAGAAGAGAAGGGGACCGAATGGGGTTCGGCCCTTTGGCCCCCGCCTCGGCTCCTGCGCGGGAAGGAAAGAGCCCGAAGCGACTGCGCTACCAGCTGCTCGTCAGGCTAGACTGGACGGGGAGCGAGAGCCCGTACGTGAGCCTGATCACCGACTTGCTGTTGGACCTCGTTGGATCGGGAGTTGGGCCTTCGACCGATCACGGCCTAGTTGCGACCTTTTCTGCCGGGTCGGTCCTCCTGGCGGCTGTGACCGTTTGGCTGATGATGACCTTCCCCGATCCGATCCGGCAGCCCGAGTGGGGGCTGGCTGTTTTCGCGGGCGCAGTGCTCTGTGCTGCCGGAGGCGTCGTGGTGTCGCTACTGCATCTGCGACGAAACGAAACCGACCGCCTGTTCGGTTTTCTGAGCTTGACGCTTAATGCCGCCGCCGTAACGATACCGATGGTTTGGATGGCTGCTCGTTGACGTTGTTACGATGGCCCGAGAATGGAGTTCGAACTCGTCGGCGACGTCGCCGACGTTGAGACGATAGCAACCGGAACCGGGATCCGCGAACTGCCGCGGCTCCGTCGGTTGTACGGCAAGGCCGTTGGAGAAAAATGAAAGGTTGCACGAATCCGACTGAAGAACGGCCGGATTCGGCTCGCGGAACTGCACTGGTATGAAGCACACGGCATCGGCAAAAAGGAACTCAAACGCAAGAGGTACCTCGACTAGGCCACGCGCGTCGACCACGTCGCGCCACCAGTTCGCGGTATGTGTGGACAACGACGGCTACGAGGCCTCGCTCGAGCGCAACAAAATCTATGTTGTTCTGCCAGACAAGAATGCCGGGAAGGATGGCGACATTCGCGTCGTCGACGAGAGCGGCGAGGACTATTTGTTTTCTGCCGATCGCTTCGTCGCGATCGACGTACCAGCAGCCGTTAGAGCCTCACTGCTGAAGGCCTCTTAGCCGCTTCGGTTCTACCAAATCAATTCTTAATGCGGTCATCATTCTTGAACAATGCCCACTCCCGTTCGTCCATGGTCTCTCGAACCAGGGTCACACTCTGGCCGACGGCACGCGCGAGCGACGGTGAAATTATCCAGCCATCCGCTTCATGGGACACCGTTGCGAGACAGACGGCCTTGTCGGTGGCGAAGGAGAGGTCCTCTGGATATGTTGGCGCTCGCCACGCGAACAGCGAACCGGGTTCAAGGAGCGTCGGAAGCGCCGCCGGTGCGGCACGATACGTCACGACCGACGCGCGCTGCGCCTTCCCGTGCAAGATGGTCCCCGGCCATCGGTGGCGTGTCTCCTTGCGCAGCTGCAACCCACGAAGGGCGTTCCCGACTTCAGTCGCGCTGGCCGCGAAGCGCAACTGGTGGCGCCAGACCAGCGAGAAGGTGCTGGCCTCGTCGAGTGCGGCCTCGAGTACACGCCTGTACGCCTCCCCGCTGACATCTCGTGTAATTCGATAGACCCGCATGGCCAAGGTGCCCTCCCGAATGACCGCTGATGGAACCAGTGCTCCGAGCCTGGTCCAGAGCGGACGGCGGATGTGCATGCATAGGCAGGCTACTATGTATGCATCATGACGCGCGCGGACCGTCCGTCCGCTGGTGATCATCGCCGAGGACGTAGATGGTGAAGCGTTGGCGACGCTGGTCGTCAACGAGCTGCGTGGCACGCCGCAGGCCGCGCCGGCAACGCGCCGGGCGTCTGTGATCGCCGCCAGGCGATGCTCGAGGACATCGCCGGGCTGACCGGCGGCCGCGCGATCGCGGAAGGAAGCGGCGGCCGGCGTACGACGGCCGTCCTGTCCCGGCGACGGCCATCCCCCGGTCAACTCAGCCGGGGAGATACGGCTGGCAAGCCCTGCGGCCTGACTTGGCCAGGGATCGACTCTCCAGTAATCTTGCCCTGCCACGGTGGCGTCATGACACTGTCTCCGGGCGTCACGCTCGGCCCGTATCGGGTCGAGGCGCTTGCCGGCGCGGGCGCCATGGGCGAGGTCTACCGTGCGAGCGACACCCGTCTCAATCGCACCGTCGCGCTCAAGATCCTTCCGGCCCAGGTCGCGGCGGTGCCCGGCCTCCTGGAACGGTTCGAGCGTGAGGCCCGCGCGATCGCCGCCGTCGAGCACCTGAACATCTGTCCGCTGTACGACGTCGGCACCGACCAGGGCGTGAACTTCCTGGTGATGCAGTTCGTGGACGGCGAGACGCTGGCGGATCGCATCGCACGCGGTCCGATTCCGGTGCGGGACGCGATCGTCCTTGCCCGTCAAATCGCGGCGGGCCTCGACGCGGCCCATGTTCACGGAATCATCCACCGGGATCTCAAGCCCTCGAACATCCGGCTCACCGCGGACCTGCAGGTGAAGCTCGTCGACTTCGGGCTGGCGAAAGCGATGTCGCCGGGGAGCGGCCACTCATTGACCCTCAGCGCGTCCCCTTCTGACGGCGGACAGATTGTCGGCACGGCCGCTTACATGAGCCCGGAGCAGGCGCGCGGGCAGAGCGTCGACAAGCGCACCGACATCTGGGCGTTTGGCGGCGTGCTGTTCGAGATGTTGACCGGCCGCCGGCCGTTCCCGGGCGACTCGCTCGCGGACGTCTTCGCCGCCATCGTCACCCGCGAGCCCGATTGGAACGCACTGCCGGGCGCGACCCCACGACGCGTCCGCGATCTCGTCCGCCGATGCCTCGAGAAGGACCCGGCCCGTCGGCTGCGCGACATCGGCGACGCCCTTCTGGAGCTGGAGGATGCCGCGTCCGAGGCGGTGCCGGGGGCCGGACCTGCGGGCGCCCGCCCGGCACGGTCGATCGCTGTCGTGATTCCATGGGTGGTGGCTGCGGTCGCCATCGCGGTTGCGGCCGCCGCACTCGTCTTTCCGCGGCGCGCACCCGAGCGCGAGACGCCGCCATCGATGCGGTTCAGCATGGTCACGAACTTCGCCGGCGTGGAGGCGCAGCCCTCGCTCTCGCCGGATGGACGGTCGCTGGCGTTCGTCTCGAATCGCGACGGTCAGTGGGACCTGTACGTCGGGCTGGTCACCGGCGGCGGGCTGGTGCGTCTCACCAACGATCCGAACGTCGAGTCGCGGCCCAGATGGTCGCCGGACGGCACGAGGCTGTTGTACTCGCGTCTGAACGACGCCGGCCTCCAGGACATCTGGGTGACGCCGGCCTTCCCCGGTACGCCGCGCCGGGTGGTCGCGAAGGCGTTTTCCCCGACATGGACGGCCGACGGTCGGCGCATCGCCTACAGCTCAGCGAACGTCATCTGGACGTGCGACGCCGACGGCGCCAACGTGAGACAGGTGACCAAGCCCGAGCCGGCGCCGATCTTCCACGACCAGCCGGCATTCGATCGCAGCGGCCGATCGGTCGCCTTCATCCGCCGGCGGCTTGGACCGCGCAGCGAAGTCGCCGTCATCGATCTCGACACGGGTACCGTCCGTGACCTGACCAACGACGACGCACTTGTCCTGTCTCCGGCGTGGTCGCCCGACGGCCGCTTCATCTACTTTTCGTCGAGCCGCGGCGGGACGTTGAACATCTGGCGGCTGACCCTCGCCACGTCAGAGCTTGCGCAAATCACGGCGGGGCAGGGTGACGACGTCGAAGTTGATGTCTCGACCGACGGCACACGCATCGTGTTCGCGAGTTACCGTGCCAACACGAATCTCGCGGAGGTCAGTCTGGATCCGGCGTCGCTCGGACGGCGCACGTGGCTGACGAAGGACCTCTCGCGAAGCGAGACCGCACCGCGCTACTCGCCCGACGGCCGGCGGATCGCGTACTTCACCAATCGCAGCGGCGCTGAACGGGAGGGCATCTGGCTGATGGACGCCGACGGCGGCAACGCGACGCAGGTGGTGGAGGACGATCGCCGAACGAACGTGTATCCCCGCTGGACGCCGGACGGACAGGACCTGATTATCTACAGCCGATCGGGCTGGGACGAAGACGCCAGGCTGCGCCGCATCCCTCTCGCCGGCGGCGCCCCGCAGGTGCTCGCAATGAAGCCGTGGTTTCCCTATTGGGGATGGGGAGACATCGGCCGGGACGGACGGATTCTCTACAGAACCTCGTCGACGACCGGTGAGATCTTCGATCCGGCCACGCAACGTCGCGAACCGGTGCCGGACCTCCTTGGCGATCCTCTCTGGGCCGACGATGGCAAACTGTTCGCGTTCGCCACCCGGGCCGAAGGTCCCGGGGCCAGCGACAAGCCCGGCCTGTGGGTCTCGTCGCTCGCTGGAACGGCCCGCCAGGTGTTCGGCGGCTGGGTCATCTGGTTTGCGTGGGACCGCCGCGACAGCCTGCTGTTCATCGAGGGCCGGCCCGACCTGAAAGGCACGCTCTGGCGGATCTCGGCAGACGCACAGCGGACGGTCGTGCTGAAGGACATCGGGTTCTTCAAGAGACCGGCCGACGGCACGTGGATCGCCCGCTTCGACGTTCATCCCGACGGCCGCCGCATGGTCCTCGAAGGGCTCGAGAACTACGAGTCGGACATCGGCATGATCGAGATCCTGAAATGACGCGGCACCCAGCCCCGTTCTCGCGGCTGCCCCGCCGCCGGTGGATCGGATTCGGTCGCGCTTCAGCTCGTGGACTGGGCCGACCAGCTCAACTCGGGGCGATAGCGCGAGATGAAGCGGGTGATCTTCGACACGATCCCGAACGCGCGTCCCTCGAGCTTGCGTGCGCCGTCCTCGCCAAGGGCGATTTGGAATGGATGTCCCTTGCCGATTGTCGCGTACGAGTCCATGCCGATGGCCGTGATGTAGCCGCCGGTGTTCTCGCCGTACAGCACTTCCACCACTGCGTAGGAGTGCGCCTTCGCCTTCTGCATCGCCGGAATCACGTCTTTCTTCAGGAAGGCCTCGAACTCGGTGCGCTTGCCTGGGACGACTTCGACGATCGTCACCACCGCCAGCGGCGGCGGCGGTCCGCCAGGCGAGAGCTCGTAGTGCAGGTCGGGCCGCGTCCGCACGATCGACGTTCCCTGCGGCTCGGCGAGCTCCCGGACCTTGGCATTGAGCGCCGCGGCGCCCTCCTGCCCCAGCGCCTTCACCATCGGCGACGAGTCGTCGAATTGGGCCATGCTGGGAATCGGCGAGATGAACACGAACTCACCGACCGGACCCGAAAGCCCGCTGCTCCAGACCTGACGCCCGGCGAGGCCCCCCTTCTTCTGCGCCGGCATCACCTCCTTCGTCTGGAGTTCGACGTACCTCGGACCCATGCCGGGCCGGACCTTCTGGAACGTCAGCAGCAGCAATTGCGGCGCGTCGGCGGGCGGCTTCGGCGCCTGCGCCGACGGATGGACCAGCGTGAGGACGACGAGGGCCAGCGCTCCCAACAGCGCGATGCGACGGAGTGGCATGACGGCCTCCGGTAGACGAGGAACGAACCCGCGAAACCCTGATCGGCTTCGAGGCGGCGCGAGTCTACTGCCGAGCTCAGCGCAGGTCAAATGCGTGATCTCAACGCGTGATCTGTCTCCGTGCGGCGATGAGCGCCTCGACCCACTCCGGAACCGTCGTTGCCGGTGGATCTGGACGCTGTCCGCAGGGCTGCGGGACGTCTGCTGAATCGATCAGTCGCCCGGACGCAACATCTCTCAGCTCATAGTGGATTTCGCACCCGAAATGGACTGGTTCCTGGCCGAACGCGATCCGGCTCCCCCCATCCGCGAAGTGCCACTGAAAAATCGGAAGGCCGATGCCCTTGAAGCGAAGCACTCTTCCTCTGGTGTAGACGACCAGCTCCAGCGGGATGTCGTATGACGTGCAGCAGTTGGGGTACTCCGCCTGCGCGGCCACTGCGGTGCGATCCGGCGAAACGGCTGGTCTGCGGAACGACGACTGCTCGCCCTGTTTCGGTACCAGGACGACTCTGCCATCCGACGTCGTGATTCGAAGAACGCCGTCGGCGTCGACATCGGCGGAATCGTACGTCTGGGGTTGTTCCGTGCGGGGACCGGCCGAACGGACCTCCAGTGCCGAAAGGACCGCGGGATCTGACAGCAACGATAGCAGGGCAATCCAGCCAGGAAGCAGTCTCACCTCAACCTCGCGAGCCTCACCCTGCAAGTTCCATGCATCATGCGTGGACTACCGCTCGACCACCAGGTCAGCGGAAGTATCTCGCCATGATCAGCGCGGGCGGCGGTGTGCCGACAGGTGTGGCAGTTCCATCACCGAACCGTAATCGCGGCGCTGATCACGCCGCCGGTGCTGCCGCGGTTCTCGACGGCACGAAAGAGAGATGAAGACTATCGTGAAGCGTCAGGGATCACAGCGCTCGAAGAGATCCGTCCGAAGCGGGCCTCCCGACCAGGAGCGGAGGTGCATGCGCCCGCCGTGGACCCGCTCGGTGAGTAGCATGATGAGCTTCATGGTGTCGGGTGTGAACTGCGCGCCATGGCACTGGTCCATGAGTAAGACGTTGCACCACGTCGAAGGTTGCTCGCGCGATTCAGCTCCCGACGGGGTGAACAACCGAGAGTTGAAGGAATTCCTCGAACGGATCGAAGTCGCGATCGCGATGCAGCAGCGCGTGCTGTTCGCGCAGGCAGAACGTCGCGATCAGGCAGTCGATGGTCTTCCGCACCGTATGGCCCC
>DASPFV010000059.1:0-2497 GCA_035620975.1 Vicinamibacterales bacterium | reverse complement strand
TCAGTACGTCAGTGCAAGACCTGACCCCGCCTCCCCCGCCTACGTCAACGCAAGACCTGGCCCCCGGGCGCGAGCCGGAACGCGGCCATCTCCTCGCCGTTCCGCACCAGCAGGACGCTGCCGACCAGTACCGGGTGGTTCCAGGTCTTGCCCTCGATGGCCGGAAACCGCGCCACTTCCGTGAACTCCCTGGCGGACGCCCGCACGAGCGCCAGCTCGCCCTCCTCCGACACGACCAGCAGCAGGCCCTGCTCGGCCAGCAGAACGAGTTGCCCGTGGCCGTAGCGGCCCCCTTTCCACGTCCGCGTGCCGTCGCTCAGATCGATGCAGGAGAGGATGCGGCCGTCGAACCCGAATGCATGGCCCTGGTGGACGACGTAGTCGTTGAAGTACGGCTTCAGTCCACGGGACGTCCACCGCTCTTCGACCGTCCATCCGTCCGGCCCGCGCGCCACTGCGAGGCGGCGAACGCCAACTCCCCCCATGGCGTCGCCAGTGCTGATCAGGAGGCCCCCGTCGGCGGTCGCGGGCTGGACTATGGCCGCGCCGGGCCACGCGTGCTCCCAGAGAAGCTGCCCGTCGGACGGCGCAACGCTGACCGCGCCGGATCCGCTCAGGAGCACGATCTGCTGCACGCCCTCGATCGTCATCACGTGCGGCGAGCTGTAGCTCGTGCCGCGCCCCGGGCGGGACCACCGCCGATTGCCCGTGCCGAGGTCGTAGGCGATGAGCGAGCTGGATGCCGCGACAATCAGGAGATCGTCCAGTACCAGCGGCGAGCCTGCGAACCCCCAACCCGGAAGCTCCGCGCCGGTGTCGGCGGCGGCGTCGCGGGACCACGCGACCCTCCCGGTCCCCGCATCGAGTGCGTTCACGATCCCGGTCGCGCCAAGCGTGTAGACGCGGCCGCCGTGGACGGTCGGGGTGCCGCGAGGCCCGGCACCTCCGTTCGACTCGTAGAACCGGACCGCGTCCCGATGCTGCCAGACAGGCTTGCCCGAGCTCACGCGGTAGCACGCGACGACTTCGTGTTCGCCGCGCTGCTCCTGGGTGTACAGGAAGTCGCCGGCGACTGCGAAGGATGACCATCCCGGACCGATCGGCCGGCGCCAGAGCTCGACCGGCGGCGATGCGGACCAGTCGGTCTCGATCCGGACACCACGAACGACGCTGTCGCGAGTCGCGCCGCGAAAGCCCGCCCACTTCACGGCGGGCGCCGGGCGTGCCGGATCGGCGGAAGAAGCGGGCGCATCGTCGCTGGCTGGTGCGTCCGCGTGGTCTCCGGCAGTGGCGGCCGCGTCTGGGGCCGGCGTGCTCGGCGGCGAACCAGCCGCGCCAGCCTCCCTGGCCGTCGGCTCGGACCTCTCTGCCGGCGGCGCCGGCTCAGACGGCGGCGCAGGAGCCGCGCGTCCAGCCTCGAGGGGCTCCGGGCCGGTCTGAGCGAGCAGTCGTTGCTCGGGTGTGGCCGACCAGCGCCAGGCGAGCTGCGACGCGCCGTCGCCGGTGATCCCATCGGTGCGGAGCAGGGTGAAGGCGCCCGACGCGACGAGAAGTGCCACGACCAGCGCCACACCCCGGGAGCCGGCCGGCAGGCCGCGCGTCGCGGCGGCCCAGGCAACAAGGGCGAGCGCGAGGACGGGAGTGCCGGCGACGACGAGCATCATGCCCATGAAGCCGCCTCTGATCGACGGGTGCACGAGCGGATATGTCGCGGCGAGCGCGACGGCCATCAGCAGCAGAGCGCCCACCCGCTCGACCCACGGCGCGCGGCTGAAGAACAGCCACCAGAGCAGAATCGCGAGTGCGCCGCCGAGCCGCACGAGGATGCCGTACATCCTGACCTCGGGCGAGACGAGAGGGGCCACATAGCCGGCCAGCACCAGGAGGAGCGCGATGGCCGTTCCAGGCCAGAGCCGAAGAGGCTTTCGTGAAGCTGTCTCCATGCTGTTGCCTCGCTATTCGGATCTCAACGCCTGCAGGACGTCCACGCGGGAGGCTCTCGCCGCGGGCATGAGCGACGCGAGAACCGCGGCAGCAGTGAGGACGAGCGCCGCGCCTGCCACCGGCACCGCGCCCGGCAGACGTACTTGTTCGACGTACCTCGCCGCGATGGCAGCGAACGCGTACCCGCCGGCTGCCCCCGAGGCGATTCCGATCGCCACGATCGACGTCCCCTCGAACAGTACACGCATGAGCAGACGCCGCGGCGAGGAGCCCACGGCCAGGCGCACGCCGAACTCCCGGATGCGGGCGTTCACGCCGAATGCCAGGACCCCCGCCACGCCGACCACGGCGATGAGCAGCGCGACCCCGGCGAACCCGGTGAACACGAACGCATTCAGGCGCTCGGGAGCCAGCACGGCCGCCCGCACGTCTTCCAGCGTGGCAGCGCGCTCGACCGGCTGGTCCGGCGAGATCTCGCGGATGATCCTGGTGACGGCAGGGACCAGCGCGTAGGGGTCGCCCTCCGCATGCACGAACAACCGGCTCGCGAAGC
>DASPFV010000058.1:0-14604 GCA_035620975.1 Vicinamibacterales bacterium | reverse complement strand
ACTGGCACGTTCACGGGACCCGGAGATCGCGGCGGTCTGGGGAGCGGCCGGACGATCACCACGTTTCAGCGGTCGACGGGCCCGACGGCGGTCGTCACCGAGCTGTTGAACCTGGCCGGGAGCTCGCGGTCCGTGAAGAAGGGAAGCGCGGCCGCAACGCCGGTCAGGTGAGGTGCATCGAGCCATGACGCGAATCAGATCAGGGGCCCCGGCGTTTCTTGGCGCGGTTATCGTCTGCCTCTTCGCCAGCCTGGCGGCGGCACAGCCGGCCGCCACGGTCCGCGTCGTCCGCGACGCACCCGTGTTCGAAGCGCCACGCGGGGACAGCGTCGGCGTCGGCCGGGTGACGAGCGGAGCCGTGCTCGAGGTGATCAGCCGGCAGGGCAACTGGGTGCTCGTCCACGCCCCCGCAGGGACGACCGAGAAATGGACCCGCGGCTGGATCCACGTGACCGCGCTGGAGCTCGAGAGCGGCGACCTCCCAGGCGAACGGCCCAGGCCGCCGGGGCGCTTCATGGTGCGCGGTTTCGGCCATGCCGGCGGATCGATCTTCGCCGCGCAGGACAGCTTCGATGCGATAGCCGGCAGCCCGTTCGGCTTCCTGCTGGGCGGAGGGGCGCAGGTGGTCTTCCCCAACGGCGCGTTCGGGCAGGTCAGTGTGGACCGCACACGCGAGACCGGGTCGCGGACGCTGGTGTCGGGCACGCAGGTGTTCAGGCTGCCCGTCGACACGACGATCACGGTGCTGCCCGTACTGGCGACGGTGGGCTATCGCGCGGCCGCGACCGGATCCGTCAGCGGGTACGCCGGAGCCGGCGCCGGATGGTACAAGCTGACCGAGGAGTCGATCGCGCTGCCGGACGGCGGACGGTCGAGCGACACCTTCGCCGGCTATCACGTCCTGGGCGGAGCCGAGTTCGCCATCTCGAAGTGGATCGCGGTGGCCGGTGAAGCGCAGTGGGCGACCGTGCCGGATGCCCTCGGCGAAACGGGCATCTCGGCGGTCTTCGACGAGGACGATCTCGGCGGGATCACGTTCCGCGTGAAGGTCATTATCGGGGTCCACGATTAACAGTGAAGCCCGCGATTCTTAATCGCGGGATTAGTTCACCTCGTGGACGATCCGACCGCCCACGACCGTCAGCACGCTCGTCGTGGCGGGCCACGTCTCCGCGGGCACCTGAAAGACGTCCTGCGAGAGAACGGCGAGATCCGCCAGCATCCCGGCCGCCAGCGTGCCCTTCGTCTTCTCCTGCCGCTCCGCATATGCCGAACCGTGCGTGTAGGCCACGAGGGCCTGCTCGAGGCTGAGGGCTTCGGAGGGATTCGCGGCGTGCGCCGTCGCGAACATCAGGTTCAGGAAGGGGTTGAGCGGACCGTCGGACCCGATCGCGAGCGGGACGCCGGCGGCCAGGCTCGACTTGACAGCCTGGACACGCGCGGCACGGGCCTCGCCCAGCCGCGCGCGCAGGAGTGCTGCGATCATGAAGTGCGACGGGTTCTGCACGAGCGTGACACCCGACTTCACCGCCCGCTGGAACTGATCCGCCTCGAGCAGGTCGCCGTGCTCGATCCGCGGCCGCAGCGATCGCCAGGCTTCCCCTCCACTCCGCTCCAGGGCGTCCAGCACGGCATCGATGGCGGCGTCGCCGACGGCGTGCACCATCGGCTGCTCGCCGGCCGTCCGGGCACGCGCGAGGAACTGCGTCAACGCCGACGCGGTCATGTTCGGCCTGCCGCGCGTGCGCGCGTCCACGTACGGCTCCCGAACCCACATCAGACGTTCGACCGGGGTCCCGTCGAGCACCCACTTCGTTCCTGAGACAGTCACCTTGGCCGGCGTCCCACCGCGCTTCCCGGCGGGCTGCCACTCGAGCGGGCTGACCAGCGGAAAATCGATGAGCCGCATCCGGATCGGAAGGTCTTCCTTCGCCAGCAGCTCCAGCGCACGATCGACCGGCGTCGCCGTCATCATCGCCTGCACGGACGTGATGCCGAAGCCCGCTGCCTCGGCAGCGAACCGCCGGAACGCTTCCACCTGCGCCTCCGGCGGCGCCTCGAGCGCAATCCGCTGATGGAGCCGGTACCCCGCGTACTCGTGCGCCACACCCGACAGCGTGGCGGCGCCCGGCATCCGCTGATAGAACCCGCCTGGCGGGTCCGGCTCGTCGTCACGGATGCCGAGACGACGGAGGACGGCCGTGTTGACGAGGGTCCCGTGGCCCGTCCAGGCATGGAGCACGACGAGCCGATCGGGTGCGATGGGGTCCAGCGCGAACCGCGTCGCGTTCGGGTCGTCCAGCACAGTCGAGCCAATCTCGCCGTAGATCCACCCGCCGGCTGGCGCCCCCGCGAGAGCCGCCTTCAGCCTTTCGAGAACTTCCGCGAAGGTCGGATCCCGTTCGATCGCCGGCGGCCCCTCGAGCGTCACGCCGGACGGCATCGTGCCGGGGTGCGTGTGCGCGTCGTTGAACCCCGGTACCACGAGTCGCCCCTCGACGTCGATCACCCGGGTCCGCCTGGTCGCCAGGCTCCGGATCCTTCCGGTGTTGCCCGTCGCGGTTATGAGCTCGCCGCTGATCGACAGGGCCTCGACCCATGGCGACGAGCGGACGCCCGTGAAGACGCGGCCGTTGACGAGCACGAGGTCCGGCCCTGCCTGGGCGCCGACGAGTGCCCACGCGACCAGCGATGAGGCGAGAACAAGGAGGGTGCGCACGCCGCGATTGTAGCCGCTCGTGGCGGTGTTCGTCCGTGTCCGTTCGTGGCGGTGTGCGGTCGCGGGAATGTGAAGGGTGTGCGGTTTCCCGTTGCCCAGCGATGGCAGGATGCACCAGCATCCTGCCATCGATCTATCGTTCTATCGATCGTTCAGCTGCACCGACTGCCTGACGCGGCTGAAGGCGTCGAAATAGGTGCGCGCCTCGTCGGAGGGCGCCACGCCCAGCAGGAAGAGGACGCTGCCGTCGCTCAACTGCACGGTCGACACGTTCACCGCCTCGCGCTCGCCGGTCACGTCCGACACGTTGCTGAGCGTCGTCGTCAGGCCGCGGCGCCCGCCGATCGTCGTGCGCGAGTACCCGCCCTGGCGACGCAACTGGGGATTCGCCCGGGCGAACGCCTGCAGCAGCTCGTCGGTGCTCTGCTGCAGCGAGCCGCCGTCCGTCCTCACGACGCCCAGCTCGACTCCGTGCGTGAAGGCCGATTGCCCGTTCCGCGCCTGCACGTATCCGCCTTCGGGCGCATACGTCACGGTTCCGCCGCCACCGCTGACCTGCCGCCAGTTGGACGGGACGCTCAGCCGGAGGAAGTCGCCGGGCTGCACGGTCTGCCACTGCCGGGAGGGCGGTTCGACGCGCATCGTGCGGCCGCTGGTGCCGACCGGCCCACTCCCGCCGCGCCGGCCGCGCGCGACCTGCTCGGACGTCGGGGCGGGGGACATGCGGTCGAGCCGCGCGTGCACCTGCTCGATGCGGCCCCGCGGCGCCTGCCCCTGCACCTGCAGGCTCTCGGCCTCGCGGATGATCGCCTCGTGGCGGTTGCCTGGATTGGGATGGCTGCTCAGCCACTCCGGTCCGCCGGATCCGCCCTGCTTCTCGATCGTCTGGAACATGCTCGCCATCTGGCGCGGGTCGTAACCGGCACGCGCCATGATCTGCGCACCGAGGAGATCCGCTTCCCGTTCGTACTCGCGTCCGTACTTCAGGAAGTACACACCGAGCCCTATCTGCGAGCCCTGCGAGATCACGTCGCCCCAGCCTCCACCCACAATCGCGCCGAGCACCTGGCCCGCGATGGCGCCAATCTGGAATTTCTGGCCTTTCGTCGCCTGCGCAGTCCCGTGCCGGAGGATGACGTGACTCAGCTCGTGCGCCATGACGCCGGCGACCTCGCCGTCCGTACGCGCGGCTTCGATCATGCCCCGGTGCAGGAACATCGGCCCGCCCGGCAGGGCGAAGGCGTTGATCTCGCGCAGGTTGACCACCTCGAAGCTGTAGCGGAACGCCGGCTGCTGGAGGTACTCGGGAATCTCGGCAACCAGCCTGTCGCCGATCTCCTCGACGAAGCTCGTCGTCGTCTCGTCGCGCAGGAGCGGCAGCTGCTGGCGCACCTCGCGGGCGGCCTGCTGGCCGAGCTCGACGTCCTGCTCCGGCGAGAAGCGGTTGTCATCCGGTTCGATGCGCGACTGCGCGCCCGCCGAGAGCGTGAGGGCGGCCACCAGCGCAGCGACCACGGACGTGCGGATGCGGTTGGGTCCGGTGCGCGTTGGAGCGAGCGACGTTCGTGCCATGCCGCCGACTGGTGCAAGCTGGGGGCCAACCGCGAAGGGCCGCTGAACTGGCGCGAAACCGGCGCAGCCGGCAGAACCACACGGTCGAAGTGTCCTCTGTTGCTCTCTCCGGCGGAGTGCCCGTTTGCCTGGCGGCCCCCCCCGACAGTGCTATTGTCGGGCTCATCGTGCGCCCGCTCATGCCGAGCCGCGCGTCGGTCGCCGCCGCCTCGTGCATCACGGTCCTCCTGAGCCGCTGGAGTCTCCGCAGCCACGAGCTGTTCACGTGGGACGCGGCCAACTTCGCGTTCGCGATGGACCGCATCGACATCGCGAGCCACCAGCCGCACCCGCCGGGGTACGTCGGCTTCGTACTCGCCGCGCGCGCGCTGAGGGCGTTCACCCCGGACGCGAATGCCGCGCTGGTGCTGTGCAGCGTCCTTGCGAGCGGGCTCGCCCTCCTGGTCGCCGTGCGCTTCGCCGCCGATCTCGAGCCCGATTCGGCGCGCCGGGACCGGTTCGTGCGCGCGACGGCCGCGCTGCTGGTGTTCAGCCCGCTCTTCTGGCTGTACGGCGCGGTCGGCGAGATTTATGCGTCGGAGCTCCTCGTCACCCTCGCCGTGGCGTATCTCGCGTGGCGCTCGCGCCACGGCGATGGCCGGAGCCTGCCGTGGTCGGTGGCGATGCTCGGGCTGGCCGCGCTGGTCAAGCTGCCCGCCGCCGTGCTGATGGCGCCGCTGGTCGCGCTCGCCTGGCGCGCCGCCGATCCGCCGGATCGCCGCCGCGCGGCCGCGCTGCTGGCGGGGATGGCCGCGGCGGGTGCGGGAGCATTGCTCTGGCTCGCCCCTGATCTCCCGGCGCGGATCTGGTCGCAGTTCGCCACTGCCACGGCGGCGTCGCGGCCCACCCTCGACTGGGGCGAAGCGCTCGAACGGTTCAACCACAACGCGCGCGACACGCTCCTCGCGCTCGCGGCGTCGCTGGGTCCCATCAACCTGACCGGGCTCATCGCATGGCTGGCGCTGGACAGACGCCTGCCGGCGCACCTCGGGGCCGGCACGGCACTGGCCTGGGCGCTCCCATGGCTCGTCCTGTGCCTCGCCGTTCACATCGCGAAGCCCGGCTACCTGCTGCCGCTCCTTCCCGTGCTCGTGCTGGTGCTCGCCGGCTACTACGCCCGGCAGCCGCCACGGCGATGGGCGCTGATCGTGGGCCTTCAAGCCGTCGTGAGCGTGCTGCAGTTCGTCGTCTTCGCTCCATTCCCGACGTCGATCACCGGCGGCGACGCCCCTTATCGATCCAAGACGCTGCTGCAGCGGCTCGCCAGCGACGCGCAGCCGCTGTCCTACGCGACGCGCGCAACGATTCGTCAGAGCGACGCCGACGTGCGGCGGGTCCGTCAGACGATGTCCGAAATCTGTCAGAACGGTGAGGGCGTCATCGTCGCGGGCTCCGGGCCGGTGGATGCCCGGCGCGTCATGTGGTACTTCCCCAGGGCTGCCGTCGTGCACACCGACAACGGCAGCCCGGTGTTCACCCGGCTGCAGGGCCGGCTGGTGGCCGCGGAGGAAACGCCACGCACGCTGGATACACCCTGTCCGGTGTTGTGGCTGGCCAGCGATCGGACGCGCCGGCCCGCGTCGCTGCCAGCGGAGGCGCGACGGGAGCCCGGAGTCGGGTTCGTGATCGACGCGAAGCGGATGCGCATCGCGCGCGCCGGGCTGACGTTCGAGGCCACGGACTGAACACGGCCACGGAACAACACGGACTGAACACGGCCACGGAACAACACGGAAAAACACGGCCACGGAAAAACACGGAAGAACACGGATGGGTCGGCGTCAGGTCACCATGGACCGCAGCCTCACCGCGTCGCGCGGCGCGTGCCCGCCGACGTCGTTGTTGAAGTAGGCGTACACCTGTCGCCCGGCGCGGCGCTCTCCGTGGATCCAGCGCGCCCACTCCCGCAGGTCGCTCTCCGGATAGCCCCCGCCGTACTTCGCGCCGGAGCCGTGGAACCGGACATAGGCGAACCCGCCGACACGCGTACGGCCGCTGGCCGATCCGGGCATGTCGTGCAGGCACAGAGTGACGTTGCGCTTGTCGAGGACGGCCAGGGCGTCGTCTGCGTACCACGAGGGCTCGCGGAACTCGATCGCGTGAAGGCGGCGGGGCGGCAGGCGGCCGACGAACCCGGCGAGGCGCGCAACGTCCTTGCGCCAGCCCGGTGGAAGCTGGTACAGCACCGGGCCGAGGCGCGGCCCCAGCGCGGTCGCGCGCTCGAAGAACAGATTGAGCGGCGCTTCGGGATCCTTGAGCTTCCGCATGTGTGTGAGATAGCGGCTCGCCTTCACGGCGAAAAGAAAGCCGCGCGGCACGCGCTCGCGCCAGGCCGCGAACGTCTCGGCCGCGGGCAGCCGGTAGAAGCTGTTGTTGATCTCGACGGTATCGAAAGTACCGGCGTAGTGCTCGAGCCACAGCCGCTGCGGCAGCGCCGGCGGATAGAAATCGGCGCGCCAATGGCGATACTGCCACCCCGAGCAGCCGATGCGGACCGCCGCAAGCGGACCGGGGCGGCCGGTCATGGCCCGGGGTTTCGACTGCCCTCTTTCCCGTTCCCCCCTGCACGGGATTCTGGTTCCAGGACGAACGTGGCGACGTAGTCCTGAGGCTCGACGGCCTCGTCCACACGCGGATGCGGCTCCAGCTTCAGCAGGCGGACGCGGATCCCCTCGTGGTCGCGCTCCTGCTCGAACCGGGGATTCGTGTGCAGGTCGTGTGTGGCGGTCCGTGCGTGCGCGGTGACCACGACGCGCACCACGGCATCCCCCTCCCAGATGCACGTGGCGCCCACCGGGCAGCGCGAATCGGCCGTGACGCGCTCGAAGCGCAGCACGACCTCCGCCCCCCGGATCTGCAGGGTCGCGGACTGTCCGGCGCGCAGATCGAACGGCTCAGCGGGCGACTGCAGCGCAATCAGTGCGCTCGCGGCTGCCGCCCAGAGGGCCAGGCTCGCACCGACATCGGAAGCGCTCACGCCGGCATCTTCTCATGAACCCGGCGCGCCATGAATCGGCTCGGCGCGCAGGCTCAGCTTGGCCGGCGGCCGAGGCTCGCGCTGGCCGCGCGTTTGCACTCGACTGGGTCGTGCTCTCGTACTTCGATACACACATCGGGTGGGGTGAACTGTTCAAACGCACGGTCCGGGAGACGCAGGCTGACAACGGGCTCGGACTCGCGGCTCAGCTCGCGTATTACTTCTTCCTGGCGCTGTTCCCTGCTTTGCTCTTCCTGATCGCGCTTGCGGGCTTCCTGGCGTCGGACGACCTCATCGGGCGTATCGTCACGATGCTCCAGGGTGTCGCGCCCCGAGACGTTGTGGGCATCATCCGCGATCAGCTCAGTCGGATCACCGCGAGCCCGCAGGGTGGCATCCTCACGTTCGGTGTCGCCGCGGCGCTCTGGAGCAGCTCCGCCGCGATGGTGGCAGTCATCGAAGCCCTGAACAAGGCGTACGACGTCGACGACGGGCGGCCGTGGTGGAAGCAGCGGCTCACCGCCATCCTCCTGACCATCGGCGTGGCGCTGTTCATCCTCCTGTCGTTCGCGCTCGTGCTGGCCGGGCCCGAGCTGGCCGGCTGGATCGCGAACCGCTTCGGTTTCGGCGCCGTCTTCGAGTGGACCTGGAAGATCGTCCAGTGGCCGATCGTGTTCGCGCTGGTCGCAACGGGCGTCGGACTGGTGTATTACTTCGCGCCCGACGTGGACCAGGACTTCGTCTGGCTCACGCCCGGGTCGGTCCTCGCGACGCTGCTGTGGCTGCTCACCTCGCTCGGGTTCCGCATTTACGTGACGAACTTCGGGTCCTATACCGAGACGTACGGCGTCATCGGCGGCGTGATGGTGCTGCTGCTCTGGCTCTACCTGACCGGGCTGGTGATCGTGGTGGGCGCCGAGATGAACGCGGAGATCGAGCACGCTTCGCCCCACGGAAAGGCGGCCGGGGAAAAGGTCCCGGGTCAGCGGAAGTGCGTCGGCCCGCGTGCCGCCCGGCAGTTCGAGGAGCGGCAGAAACGCCGCGCGCCGGATCACCCGGTAGCGCCGCCGGCTCCAGCTGCGCCCTCGCGGCAGCCGGCTGTGGCGTTCGGGCGGGCCGGGGCCGTCGTCAGCGGGCTCATCGGTGCTCTGCTCGGGCGGCGGATCAGGAATTGAGAACGAGCTCGAACGGAAACGAGCGATCACAGGGGAGGCAGGGATGGCCGGCTACGACAATTCGATTGCAGACGTGCTGAAGACGGCAATTCAGGACGCGCAGGATCTGGTACGCGGCGAGATCGCCCTGGCCCGGGCGGAGATGAGAGAGGAGGTCAGACGGTTCGGCACGGCTGCTGCGGCAATCGCGGCGGCCGCGGTGACCGCCATCGTCAGCGTCGTGCTGCTCCTGACTGCGGCAGCGTGGGCCATTTCGGAGATCCTCGTGTGGCCCGTCTGGAGCGGCTTCGCGATCGTCGGCGCCGTGATGGCCATCGCGGCCCTGGTGCTCGGGCTGCTGGGCCGCCGGCGTCTGGCCGGTGAACGCCACATGCGGCTCACCGTGGACACTTTGAAGGAGAACATGCAATGGATGCGAGCCCAGAGGTCCTAGCCGAGAACGTCCGCGCGAAACGCAGCGCCATCGACAACGATCTGGAGCTGCTGCGGGTCCGCCTGCAGAAGGCAGACCCGCGGCAGCTGGACTTCCGGCGCTGGGCCGGCACCGTCCTGCCCATCCTCGCCGGAACCGGGGCCGTCTGGTGGTGGGCGCGCCGCCGGCGCTCGGTGCGTTCGCTCGAGCAGCTGTTGGTGCACGAGCTCAGCGATCTGTACGCCGTCGAACAGCAGCTCGTGCCGGCGCTGCAGAGGCTGCGGGCGCGGGCGCATCATCCGGAGCTGCAGCAGGCGTTCGACCAGCACCAGCGGGAGACCGAGGGCCACATCGACCGGCTGGAGCGGGTGTTTCGATCCATCGGGGCGAAGCCTCGAAAGGGAGCGTCCGACAGCATCAGCGGGATCGTCGAGGAAGGACAGCGGCTGCTGAAGCGGAACGTCAATCCCGAAATCCGGGACGCCTGGCTGATTGCCACGGCGCAGCGGGCCGAGCACGTCGAGATCGCGGGCTACGGCACGGCTCGGACCTTTGCCGAGACGCTCGGCTACCTGCCGGCCGCGGACCTGCTGCAGCAGACGCTCGAAGAGGAGCGCGCCGCGGACGAGAAGCTGACGCTCCTGGCCGAACGTTACGTCAACCCCCAGTCGGTTCGCACGCCGCGCTCCGCCTGAGGATTGGACTCCGGTGGCGCTCAGAAAGGAACTACCGCGATGCGCACTCTGGCCATCTTCGCCCTGGCGGCCTCGATCGCACCCACCGCGCCGGCAGGTGCGCAACATCCCCACACCCAGGAGGGCCCCGAGCGCTTCACGGCGTTCGCCGTCAGCCTGGGCGGGCCCGGCAGCGTCGCCGGCACGGCACAGGTCGAGATCGCGGTCTCACGGTGGTCCACGGATGCCGAACGGGAGCGACTGCTCGAAGCGCTGAAGAACGGGCAGGACGCCCTGCTTCGCGCGCTGCAGGACCAGCGTCCGGTCGGGTCGATCCGCACCCCGGACTCGATTGCCTACGATCTCCGCTACGCGCACCAGGTGCCCGGGGAGGATGGCGGCCGGCGAATCATCCTGGCGACCGATCGCCCCATCAGCGTGTGGGAAGCGGCGAACCGCCCGAGGACCATCGACTACCCCTTCACGTTCATCGAGCTGCGCCTGAACGACGAAGGCAAGGGGGAGGGCAAGCTCTCGATAGCGACGAAAGTGACGTCGGACCCCGGCGGCCGCGTCATCCAGCTGGAGAACTGGGCCGCGCAGCCCGTTCAGCTGAACGAGGTGCGGAAGGTGAACTGAGCGGCGAGCCGCGGCAGGACGCCCTCGGTTCGGAGAGCAGAGCGACGGCTCCGCTGATCCCTTGACACGCCGAATCAACGTGGCACGCTACAGGTGTGAGGCGTCAGCTCGTCCTCTGCCTGATTCTCGCCCTGGCCGCGCCGACGGTCGCGGTGTTCTCGCAGACGCCGGCGATCACCGTCACGAGACGGGCCCGCGCCGTCCGGCCCGGGGAGCTCGTCGTCCTCACGGTCGCGACGCGCGTGCCTGCCGAGTCGCTGGCGATCGACGCGTTCGGCCGCGCCCTCGTGCCGCACCAGGCGGGTCCCGGCTCGTGGCGGGTCCTGGTCGGCATCGACGTCTCCACCACGCCCGGAAAGTATCCGGTAGCCATCGAGGCCGGCTCCGCCACGGCCACGCACATGCTCGTCGTGGCACCGCGAACGTTTCCGACGCGGACGCTGCGGGTCGATCCGGCCTTCGTCACGCCGCCGCCGGAAGCCGCCGAACGCATCGCGAGCGAAGCCCGCAGGCTGGCGGAGCTCTGGACGCTGGCATCCGAGCCCCTGTGGGAGGGTCCGTTCGTCAGGCCCGTGCCGCACGCGGCCAACAGCGCGTTCGGCACGTACAGCGTGTTCAACGGCGAGCGCCGCGGGCAGCACGGCGGGGCGGACTTCCGGAGCCCGGCGGGCACGCCCATCCGCGCGCCCAACGCGGGCCGGGTCGTGCTGGCTGACGATCTGTATTACTCCGGCGGCACCGTCGTGATCGATCACGGCGGCGGCCTGCTCTCGCTCTTCGCGCATCTCTCCCGGATCGAAGCCGAGGAGGGCACGCTGGTGAAGAAGGGGGACGCCGTGGGTGAGGTGGGTGCGACCGGGCGCGTGACCGGCCCGCACCTCCACTGGGCGGTCCGCGTCGGCGGCGCCCGCGTGGACCCGCTCTCGCTCCTGGCCGTGCTCGGTCCAGCTCGCCCCCCGAAGCGCTAGGGCCAATAGCGTCCATGCGGGTGCTCATCGTCGAGGACGATCCCACCATCGCGGAGTTCGTGACGCAGGGGCTGTCGGAAGCCGGCTACGCCGTGGATCTCGCCGCCGACGGCGCCCAGGGACTCGACAGGGCGGTGGACGGCGGCTACGACGCGGCCATCGTCGACGTCATGCTGCCGAAGCTGGACGGGCTGGCGCTGATCGATCACATGCGCGCGCGAGGGATCCGGACTCCCGTCCTCATCCTGAGCGCCCGGCGCACGGTGGACGACCGCGTGCGCGGCCTGCAGGCCGGCGGCGACGACTACCTGACGAAGCCGTTCGCCTTCGCGGAGCTGCTCGCGAGGGTCCAGGCGCTGATCCGGCGCGCCAGCGGCGCCGCCGAGACCACGCGGCTCGCGGTGGGCGATCTGACGCTCGACCTGCTCACGCGGCGGACGGAGCGCGCGGGGCGCCCCATCGACCTGCGGCCGAGGGAGTTCGCCCTGCTCGAGTACCTGATGCGCAAGGAGGGGCGCGTCCTCACGAAGACCATGATCCTCTCCCACGTCTGGGGCTACAACTTCAACCCGGGCACGAACGTGGTGGACGTCCTGGTCTCCCGGCTGCGGGAGAAGATCGACCGGGACTTCGAGCCGAAGCTGCTGCAGACCGTCCGCGGCGTCGGATACGTGCTGAAGGTGCCCGCGGGTGGCTGAACGGCCGGCCTCTCCCGTCGAGCCGCTGCGGGCGGGCGGCTTCGGCTTGCGGCTGGCGCTGTGGTACGCGGCGGTCTTCGTGGCCAGCTCACTGGCGATCATCCTCCTCACCTACACGCTCCTGGCCTCGTCGCTCGCGGAACGCGACCGGCAGATCGTGGTGTCGACGCTGCGGGAGTACTCGGAGCGCTATGCCACCGGCGGGCTGCCAGCCCTGGCGCGAGCGGTCGAGATCGAGCAGCGCTCCGGCCGGCACGAGCGCCTGTTCGTCCGGGTGGTGCGCGCCGGAACGGAGACGCTGTTCTTCAGCATGCCGCCCGAGTGGAGCGACTTCGACGTCAGCGGGCTTCGCGGGCGCCAGGGCGCATGGGAACAGGCGCCGTCGGGCTCCGGTGACGCGCGGCTGGAAGTGGCGTCGGCGCGGCTCCCGGGCGGCACGCTGCTGCAGGTCGGCAAGAGCACGGAAGCGCGCGAGCAGCTCCTCGCGCGCTTCCGCACCGTGCTGGCGCTGGTCGCTATCGCGATCGTGCTCGCCGGGCTCGCGGGGGGCGTGCTGGTCACGCAGTCCACTCTCATCCCCATCCGGCAGCTCATCGCGGCAGTGCGCGGGATCATTCGAACCGGATCCACCGATGCGAGGGTGCCGGTCCGGGCGCGGCGCGACGCGATCGACGAGCTCAGCGGGTTGTTCAACGAGATGCTCGACCGGATCACCACGCTCATCCACGGAATGGCCAACGCCCTGGACAACGTCGCGCACGATCTGCGCACGCCGATGACCCGCCTCCGCGGGGTGGCCGAGCGGGCGCTCGCCGCCGACGACCCCCGGATGCAGCGCGAGGCGCTCTCCACGTGCCTGGAGGAGTCGGAGCGCATCCTGTCCATGCTCGACACGCTCATGGACATCTCCGAGGCCGAGACCGGCACCATGCGGCTCGTCACCTCCAGCGTGCCGCTGCAAGAGCTGGTGCGCGAAGTCGCGAGCGTGTACGAGGACGTCGCCGAGGACCGGCAGATCGCGCTCTCCACGGCAGTCGAGGCCGGCGTCACGGTCCAGGCCGACCGCGATCGGCTGCGCCAGGTGCTGGCGAACCTCGTCGACAACGCAATCAAGTACACGCCCGGCGGCGGCCGCGTCACGGTCTCGGCGGCGCGGGCGGACGGCGTCATCCGGCTCGAGGTGACCGACACCGGCCCCGGGATTGCCGGGCACGATCTCCCGCGGATCTGGGAGCGGCTCTATCGAGGCGACCAGAGCCGCGCGGAGCGGGGACTCGGGCTCGGGCTGAGCCTGGTCCGGGCAATCGTCTCGGCCCACGGAGGCACGGTGGACGTGCGCACCAGCGCGGGCCAGGGCTCCACCTTCACCGTGACCCTTCCGGGTGGACCTGCGGAACAGTTACCCGAGCGCGGCACCCACGAGGGATGAGTCCCCCAATTCAGCGAGGAAGCGAGCCGCGAGCCGCGAACATTACACGGTTGTAATGTCCAGGTAATCCATCTGCAAGGCTGACCGTCGTCTTACCTATCGAAGCCCCGGGCCACCTGCCCGGGCAGGAGACCGAGATCGACCCGGCTGCCCGAGGGCACGCCGTCAACCAAGGAGTCAGAATTCATGTTCAACCTGCAGTCCCGTCCGCTGTTGTGGCGCGCCGGCCGAGGCGCGGCGGTCCTGGCGCTGGTCGCCCTGACCGGCTACGGCATCGGACAGTCCCAGTCGCCCGAAGCGGTCGTGGCCGCGGCCCCGACGGTTACGTCGAGCCCGCCGGATGCCGCCGTCCCGGCCATCTCTTATGCCGGCATCGTGAACAGCGCGGCGCCGGCCGTCGTGACGGTCCGCGTCGACAAACGCGCCGCCATCGTGCCGACCCAGATGCCGGACGACCCGCTGCTCCGCGAGTTCTTCGGCCGGCGGTTCCAGTTCCCGCAGGCGCCGCGGGCGCCTCGACAGTCCGGCCTGGGCTCGGGCGTGATCACCTCGGCCGACGGCTACATCCTGACGAACAACCACGTGATCGACGGAGCCGAGCGCGTGCGCGTCGAGCTCACCGACCGGCGCGCGTTCGACGCCGAGGTCGTGGGCACCGATCCTGCGAGCGATCTGGCCCTGCTGAAGATCGACGCGAACAATCTGCCCACGCTGCCGATTGGCGACTCGAACCGCGCAAGCGTCGGCGACGTGGTGCTGGCGATCGGCAATCCCCTCGGCGTCGGTCAGACCGTCACGATGGGGATCATCGGCGCGCGCGGCCGGGCGACCGGCGTGGGCGACGGCAGCTACGAGGACTTCCTGCAGACCGACGCGCCCATCAACCAGGGCAACTCGGGCGGCGCGCTCGTCAATCTCAAAGGGGAGCTGATCGGCGTCAACTCGCAGATCCTGACGCCCACCGGCGGCAACATCGGCCTCGGCTTCGCCATCCCGTCCAACATGGCGAAGAACGTGATGGAGCAGCTCAAGACCGAAGGCCGCGTGAGCCGCGGGAAGCTCGGCGTGACGGTCCAGAACGTGACGGCCGACATCGCGGCGAGCCTCGGGCTGAACGACGTCTCCGGCGCCCTCGTGAGCAGCGTCGAGGCGGGCAGCGCGGCAGAGCGCGCCGGCCTGCGCCGGGGCGACGTCGTGACGATGCTGAACGGCGAGAAACTGGCCGACAGCAACGCGCTCCGGAACCGGATCGCGGGCACGAAGCCGGGCTCCGACGTCTCGCTGGAGGTCCTGCGCAACGGA
>DASPFV010000057.1:0-2347 GCA_035620975.1 Vicinamibacterales bacterium | reverse complement strand
TGCCCGTGCAGGTGCTCGTCCGCGACGGCTCGGTGCCCGCCGAAATCATCAGGGCCGCCGGTGAACAGCCTGCCGAACTGATCGTCATGGGCACGCACGGGCTCGGCGGGTTCGAGCGCTTCATGCTCGGCTCGATCACCGAGAAGGTGCTGCGGAAAGCTCCGTGTCCCGTGCTGACCGTGCCCCCGGCGATCGATCCCGAGCGCTCCCCGGCCGTGCTCTTCAGGACGATCGTGTGCGGGGTCGATTTCTCCCGCGCGGCCGACCGCGGCCTCCAGTACGCGCTGTCGCTCGCGCAGGAGGCCGGCGGGCGCCTCGTCCTGGTCCACGCGCTCGAGTGGTTCGCAGAGGAGGAACCGAAGCTCTCGGCTCACTTCAACGTGTCGGAGTTCAGACGCACGCTCGAGGCGGACGCGCGCAGCCAGATGGCCAGGCTCGTGCCGGAGTCGGCCCGGACCTGGTGCGAGGCCGAGCCTGTGCTCGTGCACGGCAGAGCGTATCGCGAGCTGCTCAGGGTGGCTGCCGAGCGCCAGGCCGATCTCATCGTGCTCGGGGTGCGCGGGCGCAACATCGCCGATCTCGCGCTCTTCGGCTCGACCACGCAGCACGTGCTCCGACAAGCGGTGTGCCCGGTGCTCACCGTGCCGCTCGACACGCGAACGGCGGTTGCGGCGGCGTAGCGCTTCGCGGGTTGAAGGTTCCAGGTTCAAGGTTCCAGGTTCCAGGTTCACGGTTCCAGGTTCACGTTTCAAGGTTCCAGGTTCGTTGTGGAGGGCGTCCAATGGCAGCAACTGTGTTGGGTGATCAGATCGAAGCCCGTGTGGAAGCGATTCGCGACAAGGTGGTCGAGGCGGTTCGGGAGGCCATCCTTCAGAACGAGCCGGAGCGTCTGGCGGACGTGGCGGCGCGCGCGGCTCGCCGCGTCCGGCATCGGCTGGCGGATGCCGCCGATCTGCGCGATGAAGCGATCTACCGGATCAAGCGTCAGCCGGTGAGGGCCATCGCGCTGGCCTTCGGCGCCGGTACGGTGCTGGGCGTCCTGCTGGGCCGGCTCGCCGGGCCGTGCCAGGCGCCGGGCGGGGAGGCGAAGCTCCCGGGGGACTGAGCGGCCCTCGGGCCGCACGGGCCCGGCTTCGACAGCTGATGGGGCGCAGCCGCTCGATCGGTCCGCTCGTGCCGACGCTGCTGGCGCTGGCAGCGGGAGCCGGCCTCCTCGGTGCGGCGGATTCCGGGATCGTCGTGTCGCCGTCGGTCGTGGGCGACTCGCGGCTGTACATCGTTCAGCGGGGCGATACGCTCGCGAGCCTGGGCGCGAGATACGGGATCACGCCGCGGACGCTGGCGCGCTCGAACGGCTTGCCCGTGGATGGCAGGCTCAGGCCTGGCGCGCTCCTCGCGCTCGACAACCTTCACATCGTTCCGCTTCGCCCGGATCGGGCGATCGTGGTGAACGTGCCCCAGCGCATGCTGTTCGTCACGACGGGCGACGGCCTCGCGCGCGGCTATCCGGTGGCCGTCGGGCGCGCGGACTGGCAGACCCCGCGCGGTGATTTCACGATCGTCGCCAGGGAGGAGCAGCCAACCTGGGACGTGCCGCGGTCGATCCAGCAGGAGATGCGCCGGCAGGGGAAGCGCGTCATCACGAAGATGCCGCCGTGCCCCGAGAATCCGCTCGGCGAGTACTGGCTGGGCCTCAGCCTTCCCGCCCTGGGCATCCATGGCACGTCAGCGCCGCTCAGCATCCACCGCACGGTGACGCACGGGTGCATCCGGCTTCACCCCGACGACATCCGGGCAGTGTTCTCTCTCGTGCGCGTGGGGCAGCCCGGCAGCATCGTCTACGAGCCCACGCTGCTCGCGGACGTGCGCGGCCGGATCTACCTCGAAGCCCACCCCGACGTCTACCGGCTGCAGAGCGGCGTGAGCGCGGCTGTCGTCCGGGCGGCCGAACGTGGCAAGTTCGCCGGGTGCATCGACTGGAGCCTCGCGCGCGATGTGCTCGCCAAGCGCGAGGGCGTCGCCCGCATGATTGGCTTCTGCGCCCCGGCGACCGGGGGGTTGCCATGAAATGGTCTCTCGAGCTCGGACGGATCGGCGGCGCCGTCGTGTACGTGCATGCCACCTTCCTGGTCCTGGTTGGCTGGGTTGCGGTCAGCGAGTGGCTCGTCACTCGCAGCGCTCGGCATGTGGCCGAGGCGCTCGCGCTGACGCTCGCACTCTTCGCCTGCATCGTCGCGCACGAGCTCGGGCACTCGCGCACCGCCCGCCGGTACGGCATCGGGACGCGCGACATCATCCTGCTGCCCATCGGCGGCGTCGGACGGCTGGAGCGGACGCCGGACAATCC
>DASPFV010000056.1:0-4347 GCA_035620975.1 Vicinamibacterales bacterium | reverse complement strand
CCGTCCGCGATCGATGGGCCAACGAGTTCAACTGCACGCGCTCGTCATCCGTCAGGATCAGCGCAACCTTGGGGCGTCCCAATGCCATACTCGCCTCCTTGTAGACGAGTACGATTGGGCCGCGCCACTTGTTTCACGTTCCTCGCGGACATGACACTAGAGGCAAGAGCCTATTGCCCGATTACTCCCTGGCCGCCTCGGGCCACGGCGGCAGGAGCTTCACCAGCACCCAGAGAATCACCAGGGGCAGGATCATCACGAGCACGGCAGGCAGGAGCCCCTCGCGCGTGGCGAAGCCCATCTTGTAGGTCGTGTATCCGAGGAAGCTCTTCGAGAAGAGCTGGCCGCCAATCACGACGTTCCACCGCATCGCGAAGATGCCGATCAGGGTCAGCACGCCCGCCGTCGTGTAGGTGGCGATCCGGGAGCGATCCGAGAGCCGCGCGACCTGGGTGACGGCGAGCATCACCAGCGGAACGACGGTCCCCAGCGCCATCTGCAGGATTACCTGGGACGTCCAGAGACGGGTCCGCACCATGAAATCGAGGGTGCGGAATGACTCGTCCGCTTCGTACACGCGGTGCACGAGATCCAGCAGCTCGAGGGAGAAGTCGATCAGGAACGCATAGAACAGATAGCGCGCGATCGTGTCCACGCAGATCATGTCGAGAGGGGTCCGCCGGATCCAGGACGCGACGATGTAGATGATCATGACGAGCGCGATGCCCGACACGATCGCGGAGAAAAGGAAGACGATGGGCATCATGGGCGTGGACCACCACGGGTTGGCTTTCACCGACCCGAAGATGAAGCCCACGTAGCCGTGGAGCAGGAATGCCGACGGGATGCCCACGATCGTCACGACCCGGCCAACCCGGTCGTCGATGCGGAGCGCCGCCTCGCTGATATTGTCGGACCCGAGCGTCAGTGCGGTGTAAAGCAGCCGTTTGAAGCCGGCGCTCCGTCGCCGCGCCAGCACGAGATCGCGGCGGTAATCGAGCCAGATCTCGACGAGCAGCACCACCATCAGGTACCAGAGGTAGACGAACCCGAACATGGCCATGGCCGATGTCGTGTGCGGGGTCAGGTACATCTCGAACGACCGCTCGGGGTGGCCGAGGTGCAGCTGGAGCGGCAGCGGCGCCACGATCAGGAAGGCCAGCGCGGTGAGCAGGGCCAGGCGGTACGTCGGTTTGACCGCCTGCACGTTGAACACCCGCTCCAGCGACGCCAGGATGAAGGCGCCGGCCACAAGTCCTGTGATGAAGGGATAGAGCACGATGAGCACGCTCCATTGCAGCTCCATCTCGTTGGGATACATGAAGCCATCGACGCCCGGCATCGTCACCTCCCGAGGCGGTCAGCGGACCGCCCCGTCCAGACCGGCGTAATAGACTTTGGCGCCGGTCGCCATCTGCGCCTTCAGCACCTGGATCTTGTTCGCGCGCAGGAACTCGTGAATCGGGTCGGCCGGGTTCTTCAGGTCGGCGAGCTGCCGCGCCCCGGTCGGGCAGGTTTCGACGCAGGCGGTGGTCAGCCCGCGCGTGATCCGGTGGTAGCAGAGCGTGCACTTGTCGGCGGTATGCGTGCGCGGATCGATGTAGCGGCACCCGTACGGGCAGGCCTGCACGCAGTAGCGGCAGCCGATGCAGTATTCCTTGTCGACCAGCACCACCCCGTCCGGCGTCTCGAACGTCGCGCCGACCGGGCAGACCTGGACACACGGGGAGTGCGCGCAGTGGTTGCACAGCTTGGGGACGAAAAACGTCTTGCCCGAGCCGTCCGGGTAGCGTTCCATGAAGCCGTCGAAGCCGCCGTTGGGCGAATCGACCGTGGGATGCTCCATGTCGGCGGGGTCCACGTGGTAGCGCTCGACCCACGTGCGGAAATAGAAGGGCTCGTTGAGCACGTCGTTCTCCGCCTTGCAGGCACGCACGCAGTTGCCGCAGCCGATGCAGAGATCGATGTCGATCGTCATCGCCCACCAGTGCGCCGCCGTGTCGTACGTCGGGGCCTTTTCCGGCGTGCCGGCCAGCACGTGCTCGAGGGCGCCCGCCGTGGCCGCCGTCATCACCAGCAGCCTGCCGCCAATCACCAGGAAGTCACGCCGGCTCGTCTCCATGGCTCGCCTCACCTCAGGGCCGGCGCATGCGGCCGGTGGCACGTGATACAGCGTTCCTCGCCCGCGTGCTCCGTGGCGACGACCGTGCGGAACCAGGCCGGACGGCCGGCATTGGCGGCGTGACACCGGAGGCAGAGATCGCGCCCTTCCGGGCGCACCGGCTTCCGGTCGTCCTGCGCCGACGCGTGCGCGCCCAGCGGGCCATGACAGCCTTCGCATCCCAGTGGGGCGTGGAGGGAGCCGGCGCGGACCTCCGCCACGTCAACGTGACAGCCGACGCATGCCGCCTGGCCGGCGTGCACGACGGGCTTGTCGCGATTGGACGCCAGCGCGCCGGCGCGGTAATGCCCGAGCGCACCGAAGTCGTCCGGCACCAGGGCCCCCCGGACGATGACGAAGATCAGGACTCCCGCCAGGAACAGGCCCGCGAGCCGCAGGAGGTGCTCGACGTCCTTGAACCGCGGTGCCACCCGGACCCTCCTCTCGCGCGCTGCGGCCATGACCGCGAGCCAGACCATTTCTCCGTCATTCACGTGTGTTGAGATCGTCCCAGGTCCTGTCGCCCGACAGCCCCACCCGGGCCACCCCGCGCGCACAACACGTGCGCCGAACACCTTCGATCCCCGGCGCCAGAAGCACTCTCACGAGAGTGGCGCCGTGAGCGGCGGGCAGGGCGCCGATCACCGCTCCGATGCTCAACACATGTGAATCGCGGGCCAGTACCCTGACCGCGTGGTTCGTGACATGAATCCCGGGCGGCGCGTCCCGCCCGGCAGCGTTACTCGTCGCTTGCACACTCCCGATTTGCGCGCTCCTCGCCTTGCCATGCGGGCGCCGCGCTCCGGGACTCATGCCACGATCCACGCAACCAGGAACACTGAGACGACACGGCGCGGCGTCATGCGTCGATGGGGCCCGCTCGTGCAATGAACGGGCCGGAGGTCGGGCGGGCTCACGACGAAGATCCGGCGACCGTCTTTCAGAGCCCCGACGCCGGTTGCGCGGAAAAGCGGCGGAAAGCCGGCGATTGCCATCTGGCTGCCTGACGGCTTTCCGGCGCCCTGCCTTGCGACCGACCGGTCCGCGGGGAGGGACCTATAATGCGGGCTGATGGCGCGAGTCGTGGCCTGCGCGGTTCGTGGTGCGCGTTGAACGGCGCGAGGCCAGGATCGCCGACGCGCGCGCAGCTGCAAGCATGACGGATGGGAAACCAGGGAAGGAGCAAACGATGAAGCCGGTGACGGTATTTCTGGGTGAGATGACCAATCCCGAAGTCGAGGCGTTCCTCCAGGAGCACCATACGGTCATCGTCCCCGTCGGGGCAACCGAGCAGCACGGGCCGCACGCGCCGCTCCTGACCGACGTGCTGATTCCGCAGGAGATCGCCAGGCGCATCGCGCCGCGGATGGGCGCGGTCGTGGCCCCGCCCGTCAGCTACGCGCTCTCGTACCCGCATGTCGGCTTCACTGGCCTCGTCCACATCCGCATTCCGACGTTCATGGCGCTCATCGAGGACCTCTGCGTCGCGTTCGCCGCATCCGGCTTCAAGCGGATCGTGTTCCTGAACGGGCACTACGACAACACCTATGCGATCGCCTATGCGTGCGCGAACGCCGCCGACAAACTGGCCAAGGACGTGAAGGCGTTCCCGGTGAACTACTGGGACGGCATGACCCCGGAGGACGTCGCGGAATGGTCGGGCCTGAAGAACGGGCTGCACGCCAACGCGGGCGAAACGGCCGCAGTGCTGGCCATCAACCCCGCACTGGTGGACATGGAACGGGCCAACGCCGAGTTCCCGCCCTTTCCCGAGTACACGGTGAACAGCGGGCCGGTTCACACGGCGTTCTTCTTCACGTCGCCCGGCTCGGTCTACTGGGCAACGAAGTCGGGCACGTGGGGCGATGCCCGCCCCGCCACGCCGGAGATGGGCGAACGCTACATCGAGGCCGGCGTCCGCTCGACCCTCGCGGTGCTGGACAACATCGAGCGAACGTTCGCGGCGATGCCGCCGCGGTGATGCTGGTTCGGGGTTCCGTTCCGGGTTCCGGGTTCGGGTTCCAGGTTCCAGATTCCAGTTCAAGGTTCCAGGTTCAAGATTCCAGGTTCGGGAGGGGCGGCTCGCCCCGTGCCGCCCCTCCGCGTCATCCGCGTCCATCCGCGTCCCGTGCCGACTCTCCGCGCCGATCCGCGTCCCGTGGCACCCCGTGTTGATCCGCGTTACC
>DASPFV010000055.1:0-30352 GCA_035620975.1 Vicinamibacterales bacterium | reverse complement strand
TTCGCAGCGGCTACGGCGTGACCTACAACCCCATGCCGTGGGGGCGGCCGCTCCGCGGCTTCTATCCCGCGACGATCGCCGCCAGCTTCTTCCAGAACGAGCCGTTCGGCTACTACAGCACCGTCGATCAGGGCATTCCGCTCATCACCGGGCCGGACCTGAACAGCGGCCGCTTCCCGCTGCCGCCCTCGGTGGACATGCGGACCCCGGAGCCGGGGAACGTGGATCGAGGCCACATCCAGTCGTGGAACGTGGCGGTCGAGCGGCGACTGCCCTGGGACATCGCTGTGGACCTCGCGTATGTCGGGACGCGCGGCGATGGCGGCTACGCCGACCTCGATATCAACGCCCCGACGGAGATCGGCACCGGCAACGCCGGGCGGCCGTACGCGTCGATGGGGCGGTTCCGGGATCTGAAGAGCTGGGGCCAGCGGCTCAAGACGCGGTACCACGCGCTGCAGGTGGCGGTGAATCGGCCCTTCACGCGGGGATTGCTGCTCAAGGGGGCGTACACGCTCGGCAAGGCGAAGAACATGGCGGACGACGACGGCTGGGTAGGGCTCACCTTCAACACGCCGAGTCAGATCGATCGCAACTTCGCACCGGCGGGGTTCGATCGCCGGCACAACTTCCAGATCGGGTTCGTCTATCAGCTCCCGTGGCAGAGCGGCGGCGGGTACAGCAACGTCGCCGGCGTGATCGTGAACGACTGGCAGGTCAACGGCACGTTCGGCGCCTTCACCGGGACGCCATTCACGGTGACGGCCAGCGGCGCGGTGCTCGACACGCCCAGCAACACACAGACGGCCGACCTGGTGGGTGATGTGCGGAAGCTCGGCAACATCGGCTCGTCCGGCACCTACTACGATCCGTCCGCGTGGGCGCAGCCCGAAGGCGTGCGCTTCGGCAACACGGGACGCAACCAGTTCTACGGACCTGGGGGCGTGAACCTCGACCTGTCATTGTTCCGGGCGTTCCCGCTCGGCGACACGAGGCGGCTGGAGTTCCGCCTGGAAGGATTCAACATCACCAACACGCCGAAATTCGGCAACCCGACCAACAGCGTGACGAGCGGCAACTTCATGCGCATTCTCGGCACGCTCAACGGCTACAGCGAACGGCAGTTCCGCCTCGGTCTGCGGTTCGCGTTCTGAGCGTTCCGTTTTCAGCGCGCGTCCGCTGAACGGCGCAAGGCCCGGCAGGCGAACCTGCCGGGCCTTGATCTTCCCGCTTTTACCCGTTTTACCAATACGCGGTTCCAGTATCGCCATCCTGGCTGTCGAGCTCGAAGTCCATCTTCCACAATCACTTACCGGTTACCTAATCCGAAAACGCTAGGTTTGTTGCGCCTTCTTTTCGGGCCGTGGTAGAGTCCGCACCCGTTCGAAGCCCCTCGCAACCCGAGAACGGTCCCGTACCCCATCGCACAGGAGGAACAGTCTCGAACTTCTCCGGTCGGTCCCTGTCCGTCGCCAGGGTTCTGAGAGTCAGCGCAGGTTGAGTCAGTGTGGGAGGAGGAACCGGTGAGTCATCTTATTCGCCCGGCCGTACCGCGCGCCGTCCTTGGCGCACTCGTCGCGCTCGCCGTCGGCATCTCGGCCTCGACGCTGCACGCGCAGCTGCTCTACGGGAGCATCGTCGGGGTGGTCAAGGACGCGCAGGGCGCCCTGATCCCGGGAGCCACGGTCACCATCGTCAACACCGAAACGAACCTCACGCGTGAGGCGACCACCAACGCGGAGGGGGCGTACAACTTCACGAACGTGCTCATCGGGCCCTACGACGTCAAGGTGGCCTTGACGGGGTTCCGGGAGGCGATCCGCACCTCGGTGCCGGTGACCCTCGGGCAGATTGCCCGCGTGGACATGACGCTCGAGATCGGGACGCTGACAGAAACGGTGACCGTCGAGTCGGCCGCCCAGCTGCTGCAGACCGACAAGGTGGCGGTCTCGACCGAGCTGAAGTCGGCCGAGCTGACGTCGATCCCGCTGAACCGGTTCCGGAACTACCAGGCGCTGATCAACCTGGTGCCGGGGACGACGCCGATGGCGTTCGGCAACGCGGAGACGGACACGCCGGCACGGTCGCTGGCGACCAACGTGAACGGGCAGGCGAACACGAACAACTCGACGCGGACCGACGGCGCGACGAACCTGAACATCTGGCTGCCGAACCACAACATGTACATCTCGCCGGCCGAGACGATCGATTCGGTGAACATCTCGACGAGCACCTTCGACGCCGAGCAGGGGATGGCTGGCGGGGCGGCGATCACGGTGATCACGAAGTCGGGGACGAACCAGTTCAAGGGGTCGGCGTTCGAGTTCTTCGCGAACGACAAGCTCAAGGCCTCGCCGTTCTACTTCGGCACGGCGGCGACGAAGCCGGCGAAGACGCCGCTCGAGCAGAACAACTTCGGCGGGACGTTCGGCGGGCCGATTGCGCGCAACCGGGTGTTCTTCTTCGGATCCGTGGAGGCCTACAAGCGGACGAGCAGCGTCGACACGTTCTTCACCGTGCCGACCGCGGCCATGCGGAACGGGGACATGAGCGGCGCCATCAATGCGAACGGGACGCTGCAGACGATCTACAACCCCTTCAGCACCGATAGCAGGAGCGGCACGGGACGCACCGCGTTCGCGGGCAACGTCATTCCCTCGGACATGATCAACCCGGTGTCGCGCCGGATCATCGACCTGCTGTATCCGCTCCCGAACACCCCGGGGTTCGGCGCCGGGGGGCTGACCAACAACTACACCCGTAACGAGACGCGGACGGTCGACCGCGAGAACTACGACGTCAAGGTCAACTTCAACCGGACGTCCGCCCACCAGATCTGGGGCAAGTTCAGCTTCATGGACGCGGTGGTCGACGACCTGACGAACTATCTCGGGCCAGACCCGAATGCGAGCGGCGACGGCGGGTTCACGAAGGTGTGGTCGTTCACGGCCGGACAGACGTGGACGCTCCGACCGACCCTGCTCCTCGACACGACATTCGGGTTCGCCAGACAAAAGCAGGACGTGCTGGGTCCCGATTTCCAGGCCGGGAACTGGGGCCTCGACGTGCTCGGCATTCCCGGCACGAACGACCAGGGGTTTTCCGGCCAGACGTTCCGTGAGCGGTACGCCGGCTATCCGGTGTTCAACACGGGTCTCAGTGCCGTCGGGAACCGCGACGGCTGGAATCCGATCTTCCGCGACGAACGTACGTACTCCCTCGCGGCCAACGTGTCGAAGCTGGCCGGCAAGCACGACCTTCGCGGCGGCTACGCCGTGAACTTCCTGTACCTCGACCACTGGCAGCCGGAGAGCAACAACCCGCGGGGCAATTTCAACTTCGCGGGCAATTCAACGGCGCTCAGCGGGGCGCAGGCCGCCAACTTCTACAACACGTATGCGGCGTTCCTGCTCGGCCTCACCTCGAGCGTCGCCAAGAGCGTACAGAACGAGCTCATGACGGGCCGCGAATGGCAGCACGCGCTCTTCTTCCGCGACCGCTGGAACCTGAACCCGAAGCTGACCCTCGATCTCGGCCTTCGGTGGGAGTACTACCCGATCATGACCCGTGCGGACGGCCGTGGCCTGGAGCGGCTCGACCTGGATACCCTCGAGATGATCCTGGGCGGCCGCGGCAACAACCCGAAGAACGTCGGCCTCGAGCCGGGGAAGGACAACTTCGCCCCACGTGTCGGTGCGATCTACCGGTTGAACGACAACAGCGTCTTCCGCACTGGCTACGGCATCACCTACAACGCGATGGGTTGGGCGCGCCCGATGCGCGGCGACCTGAACTACCCGATCACAATCTTCTCCAACTTCACGACGCCGGACACCTTCGGCTGGTACAACTCGATCGAGCAGGGCATCCCGCTCATCGCGGGGCCGGATCAGAGCAGTGGCCGCGTGCCGCTGCCCAACACCGCCGGTATCGCCACGCCGGAGCCCGGCAACATCGATCGTGGCCTCGTCCAGACCTGGAACGTCGCGTTCGAGCGCCGGCTCCCCTGGGACATGTCCGTGGACGTGGCCTACGTGGGTGCGAAGGGCACCGGTGGCTACGCCTGGGTGGACCTGAACCTGCCGACGACGTACGGCGGCGGTACCGCGAGCCGCCCGTATTTCCAGACCTTCGGACGGCAGCTCGCGATCCAGTCGTGGGGCCAGCGACTGGATACGCGGTACAACTCCCTCCAGGTCGCGTTGAACAAGTCCTTCACCAGGGGCTTCATGTTCAAGGGCGCCTACACGCTCAGCAAGTCCATGAACGAGTCGGACGCCGACGGCCGGACCGGGCTGACCTGGGAGCACCCGCTCGAGCAGGACCGGAACTGGGCGCTCGCCGGGTTCGACCGCACCCACAACTTCCAGGTCGGGTTCGCGTGGGCGCTGCCCTGGCAGAGCTCGGGGAGCTACGAGAGCGTGACGAAAGCCATCCTCGGCGACTGGCAGGTGAACGGCACGTTCGGCGCCTTCAGCGGCACGCCCTTCACGGTGACCGCGAGCGGGACGTCGTACAACACGCCGGGCACGACCCAGACGGCCGACCTGAACGGCAGCTTCAATGCCGGCGGCGCTGTCGGCGCGAGCGGCGTGTACTTCGACACCACGGCGTTCGGGCAGCCGACCGGCGTCCGGCAGGGCGGGACGGGACGCAACCAGTTCCGCGGGCCGGGAGCCTGGAACGCAGACTTGTCGCTCTTCCGCTCGTTCGCGATGGGCGGATCGCGCCGGCTCGAGTTCCGGATGCAGGGTAACAACATCTTCAACCACGCGGTGTTCGCGAATCCCGACGGTAGCCTCACGTCGGGCAACTTCGGCCGCATCACCCAGGTGCTCGGCGGCGGGGCCCTGACGAACTCGGTCTACATCGAGCGCCAGATCATGCTCGGAGTCAGATTCCAGTTCTGACCGACCTCCGGGGGACTCTCGTCCCCCGGACCTGTCTGCACACCGAACCCGGTGGGACTTTTCCCACCGGGTTTTCCTTTTGAGCGCCTCCCGTTCCTGAGCAGCCCCTAGTTCGCGCCGATTCCACGCGGAGGTCCCTCGACCCGCTGTTCCCAGCGTTCCGTCGACTGAGCAATTCGCGAAGGTCCGGGGCAACCGCGTTCCGTGGAGATCGCCGAGTGGGAAGCCGCGCCATCGGCGTTTTCGGTATGCTGGGGCTCATGCTCAACGTCGGGGGCCGGTCCTGCGCCGTGCTGCTCGTCCTGCTGGGCGTGTCGCCGGCTGCCACTGCGCAGGACGTGCCGGCCCTGCCGCGTCTGGCCCTCGAGGGATTCCCCGATACGGCCCGGAGCGCCGTCTCCCGGGCTTACAAGGAAGCATCAGCTCGCCCGGACGATGCGTCCGCCGTCGGGACGCTCGGCCGGACCCTTCACGCATGGGAGCAGTGGGAGAGCGCGCACCAGGCCTACAGTCGCGCGGCCGCACTGGCGCCGGCAGCCTTCGAGTGGCCCTATCTCGACGCGATCGTGCTGCAGCGGCTCGCGCGTCCCCAGGAAGCCGTCCCGCGACTCGATCGGGCGCTCGCGATTTCCGCGGACTTCCTGCCCGCACGCGTGAGGCTGGCCGAAGCGCTGCTCGACAGCGGCGACTATCGCCGTAGTCGGCAGGCCTTCGAGGCCCTGCTGGGCGAGGCGTCCGCAGAACCCGCGGCGCACGTGGGACTGGGACGAATCGCCGCCGCGGAAGGCCGGCACGAGGACGCGGTCGGGCACCTGGAGAAAGCGGTCGCTCTCTTCCCCGAGCTCGGCGCCGCGCACTACGCCCTGGCCCGCTCGTATCGTGCGCTGGGCCGGACCGCGGAGGCCGAACGCGCGCTCGCGGCGCACACCCGCTACGGCGCGCGCTGGCCGCGGATCGAGGATCCCCTGTTGCTGGCCGTCACGTCCCTCAGGGACGATCCGCGTGCGATCCTGCAGCGCGGCGTCGCCCTGGCCGAGGCCGGTGACGTGGAGGCTGCCATCGCGGCGCACGAGGCGGCACTGGCCGCCGATCCTACGCTCGCGCAGGCTCACGTGAACCTCATAAATCTCTATGGCAGGGAGCAGAACTGGTCGAAGGCCGAGGTGCACTATCGCGCGGCCCTCGACGCGCAGCTGGAACTGGCGACGGCGCACTACGACTACGGGGTGATCCTGGGACGGCAGGAAAGGTGGATGGAGGCCGAAGAGGCCTATCGGAAGGCGCTGGCGGTGAACCCCCTGCACACGAGCGCACTCAACAACCTGGGGCAGCTCCTGGAGCGGCGACGTGAATTCGACGCCGCGGCGACCGAGTACCGGAAGGCCGTCGACGCGCAGCCGACGTTCCGGCTCGCGCGTTTCAATCTCGGGCGCATGCTCCTCGTACTGGATCGCACGCAGGAGGCCATTGAGGAGTTCGCGCGGCTGGAGCAGCCGCGTGACGCCGAGTCGCCCCGGTACCTCTTCGGCCTCGCGACCGCTCACGTCCGTGCGGGGCGGAGGGAGGAAGGGCTGAAGTGGGCCCTGGAAGCGAAGCAGCTCGCGACGGAGTTCGGCCAGGACGAGCTGGCTGCGGCCATCGATCGCGAGATCGCGAGACTGCGATGAGGCGACCGGCCGTGGTCCTCGCTGCCGTGTGTCTCCTCTGTCTGCCTGGATCAGCCGGCAGTCTCAGGGGTGCCGGGACGACCGGGTTGGCCAGTGCAGCCCCTGGCTTCCGCCTTCAGGCGCAAGGAGCCGCCCCGCTCTTCGTCGAGTCGGCCGCCGCAGCCGGGCTCACGTTCACGCACGTGAACGGCGCAACGGGCGAGTATGCGATGCCCGAGATCATGGGCGCGGGCGTGGCGCTCTTCGACTACGACAACGACGGCGACCTGGACGTCTACCTCGTCCAGGGCGGGGCGATGCCCGGGACGCCGTTCGACGTCGCCCGGCAGCCGAGCAGTCGCCTGTTCCGGAACGACCTGACGATCTCGACGGACGGCAGGCGCACGCTGAAGTTCACGGACGTCACGGACGCCGCTGGCGTCGGTGCCCGTGTCTATGGCATGGGCGCCGCCGTCGGCGACTACGACAACGACGGGGATCTCGATCTGTTCCTCACCTCGTTCGGTCCTGAAATCCTCTTCCGCAACAACGGCGACGGCACGTTCACGGACGCCACGAAAGAGGCCGGCGTGAGCGACGACCTCTGGAGCACGTCCGCGGCGTTCGCGGATGTCGATCGCGACGGCGACCTGGATCTGTTCGTCGCCAACTACCTCGACTTCACGGTGGCCGACAACAAGCGGTGCCACGACTCGCTCGGGGCGCGCGATTACTGCAGCCCGCGCGCCTACCGGCCGGTGCCGGATCGCTTCTACCGCAACGAGGGCCAGGGAAGATTCACGAACGCGACCGACGCCTCCGGCATCAGCCGGGCCTATGGGGCCGGGCTCGGGGTCTCCACCGGCGACTACAACGGCGACGGGTGGATCGATCTCTACGTCGCGAACGATGCCAACCCCAACCAGCTCTGGATCAACGCGCGGGATGGTACGTTCCGCGACGAGGGCCTGCTGTCGGGCGCCGCCGTGAACGCCGCGGGCAACCCGGAGGGAAGTATGGGCATCGCGTCCGGAGACGTCGACGCAGACGGCGACGAGGACCTCTTCGTCACGAACATCATCGGCGAGACGTTCGTGCTCTACGAAAACGACGGGTCGGCTACGTTCGACGATGCCAGGGCGCGCTGGGGGCTGGCGGCGCCCACGGCCGCGTTCACGGGCTTCGGCACCGATTGGTTCGACTACGACAACGACGGCTGGCTGGATCTCTTCATCACCAACGGCGCGGTGAACGTCATCGAGGCCCAGCGCGGCCAGCCAGCGCCGTTCCGGATGAGGAACCAGCTGTTCCGGAACACCGGGTCGCGCCGTTTTGTCGACACGACCGCCGCGGCGGGGGCCGCCTTCGAGCAGGCCCGAATAGGGCGCGGCGCCGCTTTCGGTGATCTCGACGACGACGGCGACATCGACGTCGTCGTGACCACCAACAACGGTCCCGTCCTGCTGCTGCTCAACCAGCAGTCCGGAGCGCACTGGCTGCAGGTGCGCTTGTCACAGGAACCTGCGAATCGCTTCGGAGTCGGGGCACGCGTCGGAATCGAGCGGACCGGCCGCCCCACGCTGTGGCGCCGGGTCCGCACCGATGGCAGCTATCTCTCGGCGAGCGACGGCCGCGTCCACTTCGGACTCGGATCGTCCCCCGCACTCGACGCGGTGGTCGTCGAATGGCCGGACGGCGCGCGCGAGCGCTGGCGCAAGGTCCTGGCGGACCGGCTCGTCACTCTCCGGAGGGGGACGGGAGGAAAGTGACGGAACGTGCCCAGGGCACCGGTTGCGTCAGCGCCTCCCGGCGAGGTATCTGGCGATGGCGCGAAGCTCTTCAGAGGTGAGCCGATCGACGAAGGCAGGCATGTCCGCGAGCTCGTCCATGGCTTCCGGATCGCTGATCCAGTCGTAGAGCCACTGCTCGTCCCGTTCCTTGCCGGCATGGGTGAGATCGGGCCCCTGGTTCCCGCCCTCCCCATCGATCGTGTGGCAGTTCGCACACCATCGCCCGTAGACCAGCGCGGCGGTCCGCAGCTCGGGGCCGACGTTTGAGGGTGCCGTGCCGCCCGCGCGGACCTTTCGGAGGTAGCTCAGAATGGAACGGCCCTGCGACGGCGTCATGCCGCCCGGCGGCGGCCGGCGCAGGCCCGGGGCGATGATCTCCGGGTCCTGTGCGTGCGCAAGCAGCCACTCCGGCTCCCGGCGCAGGCGCGTGTCCGCCAGGGGATTCGCCGTTCCTCCAACCCGGTGGCAGCTCTGGCAGCGATCGTCCTGGATGAACTCCTGTCCCGCCAAGGAGAGCAGATTCCAGTCCGACGGGTCCGCGTGAGCTGGCGAGTCCTTCAGCCCGAGATACGTCAGCAGCGTGATGCCGAGCCCAAGCACCGCAAAGCCCCCCGTCACCAGCGGCCGCTTCAACGGATGCCGATCAGGACGTCGATCGAGGAACGGGAGGAGCAACAGCCCCGTGACCACCAGCCCCGGGATCACGATCGTCGCAACCGGTTCGAGTGGCCCCGGAAAGTACTTCAGGAGCTGGAAGAGGCTGAGGAAGTACCACTCGGGCCTGGGCACGTAGTTCGCGTCGGAGGGATCCGCGATGGCGTCCAGGGGCACCCTCACCGTGAACGCGAACGTCAGCAGCACTGCGAATACCGCGGCCATCGCCACGGTGTCCCTGAATGCCTGGTACGGGTAGAAGGGACGCGCCTGGCCAGGCACGCCTGTGATCGGCCCCGAGATTCCGTGCCGGCGCATCAGATACAGATGCGCGATCACGAACGCGGCGAGTGCCGCGGGCAGCAGGAACACGTGGGCGGCGTACCAGCGCAGGAGCGTCAGAGCCCCGAGATCCGCCCCCCCGCGCAGCAGCGCGGCGACGTGCTCGCCGAGGATCGGGCTGCTCCGCGCGATATTGATCGTCACGATCGTGGCCCAGTAAGCCTTCTGATCCCACGGCAGGAGATAGCCTGTCAGCGCGAAGGCGAGGATGATGAGGAGCAGCACGACGCCGGTCATCCACGTCAGCTCGCGAGGCTTCCGGTACGACCCGAAGAGCACCACGCGCAGCATGTGCAGCGCGGCCGCGACGACGATGAAGCTGGCCCCGAAGAAGTGGAGCGCGCGAACCACGGCCCCGAACGGAAGCCGGTCGACGATGTAGCGGACGCTGTCGTACGCGTACTCGGGGGCCGGCACGTAGTACATCGTCAGCACGACGCCCGTGACGACCTGGAGGCCCAGCAGGAAGAGGAGGATGCTGCCGGAGACGAACCACCAGCCGACGCCAGGCGGCAGCGGCTCGTCGAGCAGGTGGCTGCGTCCTTTTCTGAACCCGGTGCGGGAATCGAGCCAGTCCGCCAGGCGCTTCGATGAGCGCATCAAAGCTCCACGAGGACCCGATCGCCTTCGACCCTGGTGGGAATGGCCGCCAGCGGACCCGGTGGGGGCCCGGCTTTCACCGCCCCCGTGCGGTCGAACACGCCCCCGTGGCACGGGCATTTGAGCACCTGCGCTGCCGCATCCCAGCTCACGCGGCAGCCGAGATGCGTGCACGTGGACGAGAGCGCGGTGACCTGCGGCCCGTTCCTGACCAGGAAGACGACCTGCCGGTCGACGACGTGCGTGTAGCCATCCTCGCGTACCACACGGACGGCCACGGGCGTCGGTTCGTTGTCGAACAGATCGTCGAGATTCCCGGCTGGGAGCCACGACTCGCGGCGGCGGCCGAAGACCGGCGCGACGACCGCCGCCCCCATCAGGAAGGCAACCGCAGCTCCGATGGCTCCCTGGATGAGGACAGTCGCGGTGGCGAAGAAGCCGCGGCGATCCTGGGGTGTGGATATCATGGGGCGCTGGCGTCCGAGCTCAGGTCAGACGAGGAGTGTACGCCGGCTGGTGCCAGCCTCTCCGGACCGGGGAGCCCACGGAGTCGCCGTGAGCTCCCGCTGACCTGCGCCGTACGCAAATGGGCCATCTTCGGCGATCACTCTCCGATTGACCCGGGCTTGAGGATGTAGTTGTTATCGGCATCCCTCTCACGATAATTCTTGTGGCACGAGAGGCAGGCGCCTCCCATCTCCTTCAGTGCCGCCATGGCGACGGCCGGATCGACCGGTTCCGCCGACACCACCTTCTCGACGGCCTCTATCTTCGTCACTGTGTCGGTATTGAACTTGATGGCGTCGTCCTTCTTGTGCTGAATCCAGAACTCGCGCGAATCGTTCATCGCCTGTTTCACGACGACGAGCTGCGTTCTGACCTCGCCGAACTCGTTCGACTTCATCGCCTTCTGAATCGCCTGCATTGCAGGCCCGACCTTCTTCATGGTCTTGTCGAGCTCTTCTTCGGTCGTCACCTTCTGAGCGATCGTCAGGGAACCGGACCACGCTACAAGCATGGCTGCCGCGTACAATCTGAAGCGCAAAATGGCCTCCTCTGCCCGGGGGGCGGGAATCGCGCGGACACCGCTCGCGCGGGATGCCTATAATACGCCGCCTCATCGAGAGAGTTACACGCGCCGCGGTCTGTCCGTGCAGGACCAGCGCCACGTGGTCCTCAGGAGCACGGGTTTTCGCGGTGCGATAACGCCTGCACCGGCACGTCCAGGCGGCAGGCGCTCCGGCCGGCCAATGTCGGCGACGGATGCACTGAGGGATTGCCGGCCGCCGCGCTTCCGGCCGGCGAAGGCGTTTCTCAGAGCAAAACAGCCGCCATCGGGTCGGCCCTGCTTGACCGTACGGCGCGCGGCTGTTACTAACGAAGCTCGAAAATGCACGGATCCACCGGCGCGCTCGCGGCGCCCCGATGTGCGGCCCAGGAGGTCGGTATGCGAAGGCGGAACGCGGCAGTGGTCCTCGTCGGCGGACTTTCCCTGGTGGGCCTCGCCGGCGTCCGAGCCCTGCCCGTCGTGCAGGCCCCGAATCAGGCGCAGATGGTTACCCACACCGTCGCCGGTGTGAAGTTCAGCACGCTGCCGGGGTTTGCGATCGAACGGGCCAATCCGCCGACGAAGACGGATTCCTATGTCGTGGTGACCTTCGACGCCAGGGGCCGGCCCGTCGTGTCGAAGGAACAGGATCACCCTCGGATCCTGCTCGACACCGACAACGACGGCGTTTATGAGTCCGAGAAGATCATCAGCGACAAGGTGCGCAACTGTCAGGGGCTGTGGTTCGACGGCCCCACACTCTACGGCGCGTGCACCGACGCGACCCCCCAGCCTCCGGCTCCTGCCGGTGCTGGAGCGGCAGGAGCGCAGGGGGGACGGCAGGGTGGCGGCCGTGGCGGGCCACCGCCGCCGGCCGGCATCTACCGGCTGCAGGATGCGAATGGCGACGACATCGCCGATACCTTCGAGACGATCGCCATGACGCCGGGAGGAATCCAGGAGCATGGTCCACACGCGATTCGCCGGAGCCCGGACGGCGGTTATACCGTCATTTCCGGGAATCACGCCACGATCGAGGATGCCAGGCTCGACCCGGATTCGCTCGTCCTCCAGGACAAGGACGCGCAGTTCCTGCCCTACATCCCGAACTTTGGTCGGAGCATCCGGCAGGCGGTGCACAGCGGCGTATACCGGTGGGACCCGACGATCGACCGCTTCACGGTACTGTTCGGCGGGAACCGGAACGCGTACGACTTCGCGTACAACCTGCTCGGCGAAGCCTTCCTGTTCGACAGCGACATGGAATGGGACATCAACATGCCGTGGTACCGCGAAGTCCGCACGGTGCACGGAATCCCGGGCGGGAACTACGGGTACCGTGACGGATCGGGGAAGTACCCTGCCTACTATCTCGACTCGCTGCCACCCGTGCGCGACGTGGGCCGGGGGTCGCCCGTCGGCGTGGAGTTCTACCAGAGCTACGCGTATCCCCCGGAGTTCTTCGACAACTTCCTGGAAGCCGACTGGTCGCGCGGGCGTCTCCTCTATACGGCGCTCACCCCGGCCGGCGCGACGTATACCGCCCGGAGCGACCGCGCCGAGTTCGTCCACGGCGAGCCGCTCAACATCACGGACCTCGAGGTCGGATCCGACGGCCTCATCTATTTCACGACCGGCGGACGGAACACTGAGGGGGGCTTCTGGCGCGTGCGCTACACGGGCACGGCACCGACGCAGCCCGAGAGAACGGGAATTCTCGCGGTGGTGCGCCAGCCGCAGCCCCTCTCGAGCTGGGGCTGGGCCGCCATCGAGCAGGTGAAAGCGTCGATGGGCGCGGCGTTCGGCAACGAGCTGGAACGCCTGGCCCGCGATGGCTCGGCGGACACGATGGATCGCGTCCGTGCCCTGTACGAGATGCAGCGTCACGGCGCCGCACCGGGCCAGGCGCTCCTGTCCGCGCTCGCATCGGATCGCAACGCCGACCTCCGGGCGGCCGTCGTGTACGTGGCCGGCGCGCAGGGCGAGCTGGCGCGGCAGGGCGCGCCTCCCCAGGCACCCATTGCAGCGGCAGCGCTGAAGGATCGCAGCCCGTTGGTCCGCCGGCGGGCAGCCGAAGCGCTCGTGCGCATGGGGCAGTCGCCCGAAAAGCCCAGCCTGGCGCCGGTCTCGGACATCTACGCGCTCTTGAACGACACAGATCGGTTCGTGCGGTGGGCGGGGCGGCTGGCGCTGGAGCGGACCGCCCGGGATCAATGGAAAGAGCGGGCGATGGCGGAAGCCAACCCGCTCGGCTCGTTCGAGTCCATGATCGCGCTCGTCAACACGGCCAAGGGCGACCACCTGCAGCCGCTCGTCGACAAGCAACTCGCGGCGATGAAGCAGACAGCTCTGCCCGTCGAGCAGAAGCTCCGGCTGTTCCGAGCTTTTCAGTACACCGCGACCCAGCTCGAGACGGGTCTCTCGCCGGAGCAGCGCCAAGAGCTGCACGCGCTCGTGGCCCCGCAGTTCCCGGCGGCCGACGAGCGGCTGACACGCGAGCTGGCGCTGATGCTGGCGTATGCCGGGCAGCCCGGGGGCATCGCGGAGATCCTCGCGGCGATGCCGAAGGGAAATGAGAACCAGGCCCTGCAGCTGCACTTCCTCTATGCGCTGCGGGTAATGAAGGACGGCTGGACGCTCGAGCAGAAGCTGCAGCTGGCCGACCTGCTGGGCCGGGCATCGACGTGGCGCGGCGGCGCGCAGTTCGTGACGTTCGTCGGCAACATGTTCGACGAGGTGGCCTCCCTGTTCACGACTGACGAAGAGAAGCAGGCCCTGGCGCAACGCGCACCGGAGTTCTCGCCGCTCTCGGCAGAGGAGCTCGAGGCCATCAAGGCGCGGCTCGCCCAGGCAGGAGGGCGTGGCGGCGGGCGAGGCAATCTGAACAACCCGCTCGCAGCCCGTCGTGCCGGCCGCGTCGTAAGCCGCCAGGAAATGCTCGAGGAGGCCGTCTTTCAGCCCCAGCAGCAGCTCGATCCTGTGGCGGGCCAGCAGCTCTTCCAGCAGCATTGCGCTTCCTGCCATCGGTTCGGGCCGCTGGGAACCGATGTCGGGGTGCCGGCGCTGGACCTCACCTCCTCGGCGCTCCGCACGTCGAAGTACGCGATGCTCGAAGCCATCATGTTTCCCGACCGGCGGGTCTCCCCCGCGCTCGAGACTACGGTGATCGACACCGTGGACGGGCGGACGCTCACGGCGCTGGTGGTCCGGGAGAAGCCGCAACTGACCCTCCTTACTCGGGAGGGCACCGTCGTCGAGCTTCAGCCTTCGGCCGTGAAGTCGCGGCGCAGCGTGAAGGAGTCGCTGATGACCGAGGCGATGGCCGACGCCATGAACCAGAGCCAGTGGCGGAACCTGCTGGCGTTTCTTGCCGGTCCGGCGCCCGTGGACTCGAGCTCGAGCCGGTGAGCGGGCAGGATTGCGAGCCCGGATCCTCCAGGAACATGGCTCGCACTGTCGAGTGGCCCGCTCCGCTGTCGCGGCCAGACACGCGGGTGATCTATCGGATGCCGCCTGCAGACATCATCGATAGGGTCCGCTAGAATCGGCGTGTGTTGAGCATCCGCGTCCGGCGTCTGGCCATCGCCGCGTCGCTGGGCGGGCTGCTGGCGCTGAGCGCCGGACTCCCTGCGGGGCAGCCGCGCGCGGACGGGTTCGCCGCCCAGATCGCCGCGCTGTCCGAACCGCCGGGCTATTTCGATACCGACAACCTCATTTCCAACGAGCGGTCCTACCTGGAGGTGGTGCCCGCACTGAGAGGCCCCGGCGGCGGTGTCTACATCGGGGTCGGGCCCGATCAGAACTTCACGTACATCGCTGCGCTGCGTCCGTCGACCGCCTTCATCGTCGACATCCGCCGCGACAACCTGCTGCTGCAGCTCCTGTTCAAGTCGCTCTTCGCGCTGTCGACCACGCGCGTGGAGTACCTGGCACAGCTGCTCGGCCGGTCCGCGCCGGCGCCGATCGACGGCTGGCACAAGGCGACGATCGACGAGATCGTGCGTCACCTCGATCGCGCGCCGCCCCTCGCTGACGGCGCCCTCGACGCCCTCAGGACGCGCGTGAACGCGCAGATCAGTCGATCGGGGGTTCCGCTCTCCGCCATCGATCTCGCGACGATTGACCGTTTCCACCGACGATTCATCGCCGACGGTCTGGAGCTGCGATTCCACTCGACCGGACGGCCGCCCCGGAGCTACTACCCGACCTATCGCGAGCTTCTGCTCGCCAGGGATCCGTCGGGTGTGCAGGCGAACTGTCTGGCCGCGGAAGAAGGGTTCCAGTTCGTGCGATCGCTGCAGTCGCGGGATCGGATCATTCCCGTGACCGGCGATCTGAGCGGCCCGCACGCCCTCGTTGCGATCGGCCGGCTCCTGAGCTCTCGCGGTGAACGGCTCTCGGCCATCTACACGTCGAACGTGGAGCAGTACCTCTTCCGCGGCGGCCGTTTCTCCCGGTTCGCCGCCAACCTTGCGGCGCTGCCGCGCGACGAACGGGCAGTCATCATTCGCTCGGTCTTCGGCGGCTGGGACGGCAGCTCGTCGCACGTGCAGCCGGTCTCGCGGATGCTGGAGGCGATGTCTGCCGGGCGTGTTCGCGGCTACCACGATCTCATCGGCGGGCGCTGACGCCTCCAGCGCCCGCGGCGACTACTTCACCTGAAGAGATTCGAGGTACTTGACCAGGTTCTGCACGCGCAGCTTGTGGGTCTGGTCGTCCGGTCCGCCGAAGCTCCTGAAGACCTTTCCCCAGATCGGCATGTCGCGCTCGCCGTGGGCGGGCACCTGCGCGTCGCCCAGGATGACGCCACGAACCTGCTCGGTCGGGAACTTCCCGCCGTTCCGTTGTGCGATTCGTGTCAGGTCGGACGGCGGTATCTTCAGCGCCCGAGCGGCAGGGCCACTGCCCCGCGCGTCCGAGCCGTGGCACACGGCGCAGTACTCTCGATAGCTGTCGACGCCCTCGACCGACGCAATGGGTTGCGCCGGGACGCGTTTGACGGTCGGCTTCTCCTGTGCGTGCGGCACCGTGAATCCGATTACGGTGACGAGCGCCACGCCGGCGGCGTGGACCGCCCATCGGTCGAAACGCATTCTCATGACACACCTCCAGCGCTGTCGGCCAGGCGAAAGCCCCGCCTGCCGATGCCGGGAAGCCGGCAATCTGCTGTCGATCGAGGCGACCGTTCAAGCCTCGTGCCCGCAGGCACCGGACGTCGCGCGCCGTCCCATTCCTTGGTCGCGAGCCGGCAGCAGGATTTCGCCTTCCGAAACGGCGCCAGGTCGACGCCTCCCCGGGAACACCCCCGGCGCGGCAACCGGCTGGCTGGCCGGTATCCGCTGGCCGGAGTGGGGCCGACACAGCTTCCATCTGCAGCCGAGCCCGGGCATTCTGTGGAGCGAAACGACGGCGAGTAACCCGAAAGGGAGTTCCGGCCGGTTCGGTCCGAGCGTATGCTGTGGCCGCAGCGTCTCCCGGAAGGGACTCGAGGTGAGTGCTCATTTCCTAGCTTTCGATCTCGGCGCCGAGAGCGGGCGGGCGATGGTCGGCCGGTTGCGCGCCGGCGCGCTCGAGGTCAACGAGATCCACCGATTCTCCAACGAGCCTCTCCGCCAGAACGGAACGCTCCGCTGGGACATCCTTCGTCTCTGGAGCGAGATGCGCCATGGCCTGGACAGGCTGTCGGGCATTCGCCTCGACAGCATAGGCGTCGATGCGTGGGGATGCGATTACGCGCTGCTCGGGGATCGCAACGATCTGCTGGAGAATCCGTACCACTATCGGGATCGCCGCACCGACGGCATCATGAACCTGGTGTTGGAGCGTGTGTCGCGGGACGAGATCTACGCGACGACGGGCGTGCAGTTCCTCACGATCAACACGCTCTACCAGCTCGTGGCCGCGACGCGGAACACGCCGCGCCTGATCGACGCGGCGCGGACGCTGGTCACGATTCCCGATCTGTTCAATTTCTGGCTCACGGGGCGGCTGGCGTCGGAGTTCACCATTGCCACGACCACGCAGTTCGTCGATGCGCGGTCGCGTACGTGGGCGACCGAACTCCTGGCCAGGCTCGAGGTGCCTGCGCGACTGCTGCCGCCCCTCGTCGAGCCGGGGGAAGTGCTCGGCACCGTCCAGGCGGGCGTGACGACCGCGGTGGAAGGCACGCCCGTCGTCGTGCCCGCCTGCCACGACACCGGGTCGGCCGTCGCCTCGGTGAACGCCGGGGGGCAGAGCGCGTTCATCAGCTCGGGCACCTGGTCCCTGCTCGGGACCGAGCTGCCGGCGCCGGTCATCACGCCCCGCTCGCGCGAGCTGAACTTCACGAACGAGGGAGGCGTCTGTGGGACCACGCGCTTCCTCAAGAACATCGGCGGCATGTGGCTGCTCCAGGCGTGCCGGCGGTCATGGGCCGACGGTGGGCGCTCGTTCAGCTACGAGGAGCTGCTGAGCACGGCCGAGGATGACCGGTACGCGTTCCGCTCGCTGTTCGACCCGGATCACCAGGCGTTCCTGCACCCCGCCTCCATGTTGACCGCCATTTCGGAGTACTGCCGGGAGACGGGGCAGTGCGTGCCGGATTCACCGGGTGCCTTCACCCGAGCCATCCTGGAGAGCCTGGCGTTCAAGTACCGCGCCGTGCTCGAGTCGCTCGTGCAGCTCACTGGCCACCGGATTGCCGAGATCCGGATCGTCGGCGGCGGGTCCCGGAACAGGCTGTTGAACCAGTTCACCGCCGATGCGACGGGGCGCACCGTGGTCGCCGGTCCAGCCGAGGCGACCGCGCTCGGCAACCTCGCCATGCAGATGGTGGCGACCGGGGCGGTGGGCTCCCTGTCCGAGGCGCGCGCCGTCATCGAGCGATCCTTCCCGGTCGAGCGCTTCGAGCCGGCGGCCACGGATCGCTGGGATTCTCACTACCGCCGATTTCAGGACTATCTGGAGCTGACTTGTGTCTGAAACGTCTACCGTCGAAACCACGTTTCTGAAGAACCTCTGGGACGACCGCGAAGCCGCACGCCTCGAGTCGAACCCGTTGGAACTGCTCCGCTACCGGTCGAACCTGCTCGGGGCCGATCTGCGCATCACCAACTTCGGCGGCGGAAACACCAGCTCGAAATTCGAGCTCCCGGATCCGCTCACCGGACGGCCGGAACGGGTGATGGCCGTGAAGGGGAGCGGGGGCGACCTGCGCTCCATCGGCACGTCGGGCTTCGCCATGCTCTATCTCGACCGGCTCGAGCAGCTCATCGAGCGGTACCGGGGCGAGGCCCACGAAGACGAGATGGTGGGTTTCTATCCCCTCTGCGCCTTCGGCGAGAACCGGGTGGCGGCGTCGATCGATACGCCGCTGCACGCGTTTCTGCCGTACCCGCACATCGATCACCTGCATCCCGACTGGGCCATCGCGCTGGCCGCCAGCGCCAACGGCGGGCAGAAGCTCGACGAGTTCAACCAGCGCTACAGCCGGCGCATCATCTGGGTGCCATGGCAGCGCCCCGGGTTCGAGCTGGCGCTCATGCTGCGGAGGGCGGTCGAAGGCGAGACCGGCTGCGATGGCATCATCCTCGGCGGCCACGGCCTGTTCACCTGGGGCACAACGCAGCGTGAGTGCTACTTGAACAGCATCAAGACCATCGACCAGATGGGCGAGTTCGTGCAGGACCACCAGCGCCGCGCCGGGCGGCCGGCATTCGGCGGCGCCGTCGTGCAGCCGGCGCCCGAGCGCGAGGCGGTCGTGGCCGGCCTGCTCCCCGCGCTGCGCGGGGCTGTCTCCTCGAATCGCCGAGTCGTCGCACACTATGATGCCAGCCCCGACGCCCTCGAGTTCGCGAACGCCGCGTGGGCCGAGTCGCTGTGCGAGCTCGGTACGAGCTGCCCGGATCACTTCCTGCGCACGCGGATCAGCCCCCTGTACGTGCCGTGGGACGCCGCCGTTGAGGGCCCGGGCGACCTGCGGTCCCGCATCGCGGAGCGGCTGGCGAAGTACCGGGAGGATTACGTCGCCTACTACAAAGCACATGCCGGAGCGGGCTCGCCTGCGCTGCGCGATTCGAATCCCTCGGTGGTGGTGATCCCCGGCCTGGGCCTGTTCGGGTTCGGCAAGGACAAGCGCGAGGCGCGCATCACGTCCGAGTTCTTCGTCAACGCCATCCATGTCATGGCCGGCGCGAACGCGCTCGAGGACGGGCACAGCCAGCCAGCCGTGCCTCCGCAGGCGCGGCGAGCCGAGCAGGCAGGCGGGTTCCGGAGCTTTCACAACTACGTGGCCCTGCCGCGGCTCGAGGCGTTCCGGATCGAGTACTGGGCGCTGGAGGAGGCCAAGCTCCAGCGGATGCCACCCGAGCGCGAGTTCAGCCGGCGCGTCGTGCTGGTCGTGGGCGGCGGCAGCGGCATCGGCCGTGAAGTGGTGCTGCAGATTGCCCGGCGCGGCGGGCACGTCGTGGCCGCGGATCAGAATGCGGCCGGCGCCGAGGAAGCCGTCAGGGAGGCAGCCGGGTTCTCGTCGCAGGAGATGGTGCTGGCGGTCGAGATGGACCTGACCTCGCGCGGCAGCCTCGAATCGGCCCTGCGCGCCACCATCATGCGATTCGGCGGTCTCGACGCCGTCGTCAACACGGCGGCGATCTATCCGACGCCAAAACCCGGTCTGCCGGCCGAGCACGTATGGGATCGCGCGATGGCGATCAACGTCACCGCGAACTACGTGCTCGCCGAGGCGGCCGGTCGGATTCTGAAGGATCAGGGGCTGCCCGCGGCGCTCGTGCTCACCAGCTCGGCCAATGCCGTAGTGCCGAAGGCCGGCAGCGAGGCGTACGACGTCAGCAAGGCCGCGATCAACCATCTGATCCGCGAGCTGGCGCTCGGGCTGGGGCCGCTCGTCCGCGTGAACGGGATCGCGCCAGCCACCGTCATCGAGGGATCCTCCATGTTCCCGCGGGACCGTGTCATGGTCGCTCTGCAGAAGTACGCCATTCCGTTTTCGGAAGACGAGTCGACCGAGGATCTCCGGACGAAGCTCGCGGAATTCTACGCGCGGCGCACGATCACCCGCCGCCCGATCCTGCCGCTGGACTGCGCCAATGCCATCTGCTGGCTCGCCGGCGACCTGAGCGCGAAGACGACTGGTCACGTGATCCCTGTCGACGGAGGTCTGGCTGAAGCGTTCCTCCGATGAAGCTCGTGCGATGATGAGAGGCGGCCCGGGCCTTGCACAGAAATCCCTGACGTCCGTCAACGGACGCAGGGAGGTTACAACGTGGCAGACATCAACCCGAAAGACTGGGATGTGGAGGACTCCTACTGGAAGTCCAACTACCGGACCCGGCCGTATGCGTCGTCCAATGACTACGATTACTACAGGCCAGGCTATCGGTACGGCTACGAGTCGGCGCACCGGTACTCGGGACGAACCTGGGAAGACGCGGAATCCGACTTGCGCGCCAACTGGAACACCTACGAGCACCGCGGACAGTCGACGTGGGAGCAGATGAAGGAGGCGGTCCGTGATGCCTGGAATCGCGTGACCGGCCATCGTCCAGTGAGCTCGCGCTGAGCCGATCGACGACTTCCTTCGGGGGAGAGGGGCGGCTGAGCCGCCCCTCTCACTGTTCACGACCTTGTCTGCCTGGGCGCTCCGTTCCGGGCTTCAGTACTCCTTGAACATCCGTTGAATCTCTGCCGGGCTCGACGTGAGTGCGAGCGCGAGCATCAGGAGAATCCGCGCCTTCACGGGCGCAAGGTCTTCGCCGTCAATCTGGCGTCGGGCGTGATCCCCGCCCCCTGCAGTCGCGTCCGGCTGCGGAACGACGCGGCCTCCGCCAGTGCGCGTGGTCAGGACGACGAAGACGCCTTTGCGCCGGGCGTACGCCAGTGCGTCCTGCTGGGAAGGACTGGTAGCACCGGCTCCTGCCGCGCCGACCACGATTCCTCGAATACCCGAGTCGGCCAATGCTCGGATTATCTGGCCGGTGGCGGCCTGGTACACGAGGACGATTTCCACCTGGGGCAGCCCGGCGATTCGAGCGACATCGAACTCGCTGCGCAGCGTGTGCCGCTTCTCCGGTTGCCGACCATAGACGACTCGATCGGGGCCGACGAGGCCGAGCCGGCCGTAACCTCGGCTCCGGAATGCATGAGCACCTGTGGCCTCCGTCTTCACGACCTCGCGCGCGGCGTGGATCTCGTCGTTCAGCACCACCAGCACGCCCCGGCCGCGTGACTGGGCGTCGGCAGCTACACGGAAGCCGCTCAGCAGGTTCGCCGTGCCATCGTAGCCCGGGTTGCTTGGGGGCCGCATCGAGCCCACGAGGACGACCGGTCTCTCGCTCCGGATGGTCAGGTTCAGGAAATAGGCCAGCTCTTCGAGCGTATCGGTGCCGCCCGTCACGACCACGCCTGCGAGCTGCAGGTCTTCGGAGAGGACGACGTTGATGTGCCGGGCGAGCTCGAGCCACTGATCGAGACTCAGAGCCGTGCTGGGGACATTTGAGAACTGCTCGGACTCCGCGCGGACGTGGCGCTCGAGTCCCGGGACCGAATCCACGAGCTGGGCGGCGGAGAGTCGGCCGAAGCCGGCATTCGAAATCGTGCCGCCGGTCGCGATCAGCCGGACGCGCGGAAGCGCTGCGGTGGCCTGCTCTGCACCAGCAGCAGACGGCGCGGGCGACAGCGCGATCGTCGTCAGAACAGCGAGGAACGCGCTGGCCGCGCGGCGGCGCATGGAAGCAGACTATACGTCAGCTCGGGCTTCAGCTCGGGCTCATCCGCGTCTGACCGTGCGCGAGCGAGAGCCAGCGACTGAGATGCCGGGCCGCTTCGTCCGGCGTCTTGCCGTAGAAGGGCATGAGTGCGGCGGACCCGCCAGGAGTCCGCGCGATCTGCGCGCGCCACTTGTCGATCCCAACGCTCGAGACCTCGATGAGGTACTCGCGGCCGTTGATGACCTCTTCGAACCGATGCACGTTCACGTTGATTTCGCGTGAGGGGCTGCCGGGGAACCGTGAGATTCTAGCCCGTCCGCTGACCGCATCAAGCGAAAGGACCGACGAAGGCGCACTCACACGGTGCAGCCCTGCAGAAACGCCCTACATTCCCCCGAAAAAAATTTGGCCGTGTCGAACGGTCCACAGGTGTTCCACGTGGCTTCCACAGGATTTCCACAGCCGATCCGGCGGCGGCCGCGCCGATGCGCCGCGCGTCATCAGCTTGACCGGGACACGGCGGGACACTACCCTCTGATCGTTCCGATGATCCAGCCGGTCTGGCAGCGCGCGACGTTGACGGCGCTGATCCTCTTCACCTGTGTGCCGCCTTGCAGTGCCGGGGCTCCTGAGGCCGAAGCGGTCCTGTACCGGGTGTTCCTTCGCGACGGCAGCACCATCGTCAGCTACGGAGACTTCGCCCGCGTGGGCGATCGGGTCGTCCTCTCGATTCCTCTGGGCGGTCCCGACCAGGGGCCGCCCACCCTTCAGCTGGTGAGCATCCCCGAGAGCAGCGTGGACTGGCCGCGGACGGACGAGTACGCCTATGCGGCTCGTGCCCGGCGCTACGCCGAGACGCGTGGGGAGGACGACTTCGCGCGGCTGAGCAACGAGGTGGCGCATGCGCTCAATCAGGTGGCTCACACCGCCGATGCCACCCAGCGGCTTGCGCTGGCCGACGCCGCGCGGCGGATGCTCTCGGAATGGCCCGCCCGCAACTACGGCTACCGGGCCCGCGACGTCGCACAGCTCTCGGGCCTGCTCGACGAGGTCGTCTCCGAACTTCGGGTCGCGGCGGGGCAGTCCCGCTTCGACGTGAGCCTGGTCGCCACGACGGCGCCGCCGGTGCCTGTGCCGCTCCTGCCCGCGCCAGGCGCGCGGGAGAGCCTGGAACAGGCCTTGACGGTCGCCCGTCTCGCGGAGGAGCCGACGGAGCGAATCTCTCTGCTGGCGGCAATCGAGCAATCGTTGAAGCCGCTGACAGGCGAGGCCTGGGCGTCGGCGCTTTACGGGCGTGTCACCGGCGAACTGGCCACCGAGCACCGGCTCGATCGGGTTTACGGCGATCTGACGAGCCGGACGGTGGCGGCCGCTGATGAACGTGCGCGGCAGGCCGACGTGCGAGGTATCGAAGCGCTGATCCGGTCGGTGCTGCAGGCGGACGATCGGTTCGGACGGCGGCGGCCCCAGGCCACGGCGGCCCTGCTCGCGACGCTGGATGCCCGGCTGGACGACGCACGCCGGCTGCGCCTCGCGCGCGACGCGTGGACGCTCCGCCTGGGGCTCGTTCGCACGTACGAAGCGCGGATCCGTCCAACCGTCGACCAGTTCCGCCGATCGACGCGGTGGCTCGAGGACATCCGGCAGCTGGCGGGGCCATCCCCCGCCGCGCTGGTGCAACTGCTGCAGCGCGTGGAGGCCGGCTCCCGCAGCCTCGGCAGAATCAAGCCGCCCCCAGAGCTCACCGTGGTGCACGGGACGCTTACTGCCGCCCTGCAGATGGCAGGCCGCGCCGCCGGCGCGCGCCAGAGCGCAATCCGGAGTACCGACATGCAGGGCGCCTGGGATGCTTCGTCGGCTGCCGCCGGCGCGCTGATGATGTTCGACCGGGCACACGAGGAGCTTCGGCGGCTGGCGGCTCCGCCAGAGTTGTGATCACCCCGCGCGTCACGCGGCTGGTGCGTGTCCCGGATCCGCGCGCCATGCACGAGGCGCTCGCCCGTATCGCGGCGTCGCTGGATCCCCTCGATGCCCGGCGCTGCGCCATCCTGGTCCCCGGCACCAGCGCCGCAGAAGCCCTGCGACGCACGCTCGAGCGTCACTTGCTGGAGCGTGCAGGCCGCCAGGTCGCCGTGCTGCCCCAGCTCCTCACGCGCGAGGAGCTGTACTCGCGATGGAGCACCGACCTGGGCGTGGCGCCCCTCCTGTTGTCGGGCTTCGAGCGCGAAGTTCTTTTTCGGAGAGCGGCGCGTGAGGCGGCCGCCGAGGGCGCGTCTCCTCCGTTTTCCGTGCGTCCGGCCCTGGTGCCGGAGATGCTCGCGTTCTACGACGGGCTCCGGCGCCGGAATCGAAGCGTCGAGGACTTCACCAGGCTCATGACCGAGGGCCTCTCGCCCGCGGCCGGGTACGATCGCGGCGCAGAACGCCTGCTGCAGCAGACCAGGTTCCTGGGGGCCGCCTTCGCCCGGTTCGAGTCGCTGGTCGCCACGTCCGGCCGCCTCGACGAGCATGCGATCCGTCGTCGCCTGCTGCAATCGACTGGAACGAGCGAGTTCCGGCGGATGGTCCTCACCATCGCGGACCAGACCGCGGAACGGACGGGTCTCTGGGCGGCCGACTACGACGTGCTGGCCCGCAAGGCAGGTATCGAGCGGATCGAGGTGGTGGCGACGGAGGCGATGCTCTCCACCGGCTATCTCGAGAGAATCCACGACGTGTTTCCGGGCATCGAAGAGGAGCGCTCGGGTACGCCTTCGTCGCTTCCCGTTCTGGAAGTACCGGAGCCTGACGCGGCGGCGGCACCGGCAGCCTGGTTCGCCTGTCGGGATCGCGAGGAGGAGCTCGCCCAGGTCGCCCGGCACGTGAAGTCGTCGGGGGTGAGCGCGCGCTTCGCTGTGGTGTTTCAGCGGCCGCTGCCATACGTCTATCTGGCGCGGAGTGTCCTCGGGGATGCCGCCATCCCCTACCAGACGTTCGATGAACTGCCGCTGGCCGCGGAACCGTTCGCGGGGGCGCTGGACCTGGTGTTCACGTGCGTTACCACCGAGGCGACACGTGCTGCGCTGGTGGAGCTGCTCGGCAGTCCGCACTTCCGCTTCGCCGACGACAATGGCCATGTCCTGGCGAGGGCGGACGTCGCGGCGCTCGACGACTGGCTGCGCGACCAGAAGTACCTGGGCGGATGGGATGCTGCCGGGCGACTTGATGCGTCAAGCGACCTCTCTCACGGCGCCCGACGTAGCCGGAGCGGCCCCGGTCACCTGAAGGCTGCGCTGGCCGTTGCCGCCCGCGTCGTCGCCGGGCTGCGATCCGTTCAGGGGCAGCCGAAGGCGTCAGCACAGATCGGCTCGGTCCTCGCTTTCGTGCGAGCGCACGAGCGCCAGGCGGGCGATGACGCGCGTCAGCAGCGTGCGCGGGCCGCCATCCTTGCCGCGCTGGGTTCGCTCGCCGACGCGTACGCGCGGCACGACGACGACCCTCTCGACATTGGGGAGCTCGCGGCCGGCGTTCGCCGATGGATGGAGGCGCAGACGTTCTCGCCTCGGACCGGCTGGAGCGGCCTGCTGCTCCTGGATGCGGCGGCAGCGCCCTATGCGGACGTGGACGAGTGCCGCCTGGTGGGGCTGGTCGACGGGGAATGGCCGGATCGATCGGGGAGGAACATCTTCTACCCGGCTGCACTTCTCTCGCAGCTCGGCTGGGCGCCGGAGGTCGATCGGCAGCGCGCCGCGCGGGCGCGATTCGCCGACCTGCTCGCCCTGCCGCACCGCAGGCTCTCGGCCTCGACATTCACCCTCGAAGGGGACGCGATCGTCACGCCGGCGGCGTTGCTCGAAGAGCTCGAGTCGGCCCGCCACCCCCGGCAGCGCCGTGTGGCTGCCCTCGAGCCACGCGTCTTCGTGCACGAGGCGCTGTCGGAGGATCCGGTCGAGCGATCAGCCGTCGACGGGGAGGCTGCTGCCTGGCTGGATCTGCGTCTTGGTCGCAGTGCGCCGGATGGCCAGGAGTTCCACGGGCGGACCGGAGCCCGTCCCTCAGCCGAGTACGCGGTCAGCCATGTCGAGCGGTACCTCGAATGTCCGTTCAAGTACTTTGCCGCGTACGTACTGAAGCTCGACGAAGAACGGGAGGACGAATCCGGGCTGACGCCGATCGAGCGTGGCCGGATCCTCCACGACGTCTTCGAGCGGTTCTTCGCGGCGTGGCGCGATTCGGGACGGGAGCGGCTCACCGTCCAGAACGTGGGCGAGGCGCTGTCCCTCTTCGCGGAGGTCGCCGACGACCGTCTGTCGTCGCTTCCGGAGGCCGATCGCGCTCTCGAGCGGGCGTACCTGCTGGGCTCGGCGGCCGCGTCCGGACTGGCCGAGCGCGCTTTCGCGTTCGAGATCGAGCACGACGTCGGCCTCGTGGAGCGGCTGCTCGAGTACCCGCTCGAGGGCGAGTTCGAGCTCGCCGCCGCGGACGGACCACGGCGCGTCCGCATCCGCGGCAAGGCGGATCGCATCGACCTCCTCGAAGACGGCACGCTGCGGGTCATCGACTACAAGCTCGGGCGGGCGCCCAGGTCGGCGCGCGCCCTGCAGCTGCCCATCTACGGCGTGTGTGCCTGCCAGCACCTGGAGGGCCACCACGGCCGATCGTGGACGCTCGGCCGCGCCGGCTACGTCGCGTTCCGCGAGAAGAACGCATTCGTGGCGCTCGGCGGCTCGGCGTCTCTGGCGGAAGCCGTCGCCGACGGACAGGAGCGATTTCTCCAGGCCGTCGACGCCATCGAGCGCGGTGATTTCCCCGTCGACCCGGCCGAGCCGTTCCTCTGCACCCGCTGCGGCTACGCCGGGGTCTGCCGCAAGGACTACGTCGGCGATGAGTGACGCCGTCTCGCTCCGGCAGCGATCGCTCTTCGACCTTCCGGCCCTGCCCGACGCGGCAGCCGGTTCCGCAGAACACGTCGGTACGGTCCGGGCCGCCTCCGACGACGATGAAGACGCGCGGGCATACGCGGTGAGCCCGGAACACAACGTCGTGCTCGAGGCCTCGGCCGGCACGGGCAAGACGTCGGTGCTCGTGGCCCGGTACGTCAACCTCCTGCGCGCCGGCGTGGATCCATCCAACATCCTGGCAATCACGTTCACGCGGAAGGCCGCGGCCGAAATGCGCGAGCGCATTCTCCGCGAGCTGCGCCACGCGGCCGCACGCTCCGAGCTCGATGCGGCGCGGTGGACCCAGCTGCGGGACCGCCTGGACGATGTCGCGATCAGCACGATCGATGCCTTCTGTCTCTCGCTGCTGCGCGAGTTTCCGCTCGAAGCCGATCTGGATCCGGGATTCGGCCTGGCGGACGAGACCGAGGTGCCGCGCCTGATCGACGAAACACTGGATCAGGCGCTCCGGCTGTTCATCCGGCTCGCGCGCGACGAGCAGGATATCGCGCTCGTCCTGGCGCAGCTGGGGCTCGCCCGTACGCGCGCGGGTCTCGCGTCGCTGCTCGATCGCCGGCTCGTTGCCTGGCAGGCGATCGACCGGTTCCTCGCTCGCGGGCCCCTGAACCTCGATGCCGAGACGATCTGCCGGAGGGCGCTGAGCTCCCTCGCCGACGCGCTGAGGTCGGTTCCCGGTGCTATTCAGGCGGTCCTCACCGACGGTCCGGCGGCACACCCCCGGTATCGGTGGCTGCTGACCGAACTCCGGCGGGTCGATCCGCCGCTCATCGCCGAGTTCGAGGCGGGCGATTCGGCGCGCGCGGTGCGCGGCGCGAGGATCAGGATCGCGGCGCCCGACGGCGCCGCCGTGAGGGGCCTGCTGGAGCGCGTCAGCCTGCACTTCCTGACCGCGGATGGCAAGCCGCGGACCGGCGGCGTGATACCGCCGTACAACGCGGCACACTATCGGTCGCCGGACGCGGCAAGGCGGCACAGGGCTGTGGTGTTCCAGCTCGCGCCGGCGATCAGCAGGATGGTCCTCGCGTTCGACCGCGACCTGAACCTTGTCCTCGCGCGCGGCGTCCGTCGGATGCTGGGCATCACGCTGGCACTGTATCGACGGGCGCTCGAAGAACGGTCGGTCGTCGACTTCTCGGAGGTCCAGCAGCGTGCGCTGGATCTGTTCAAGCAGATGGACGAGTTCGCCCAGAGCCGGTTCCGGCTCGAATCGCGATACCACCACGTGCTCGTCGACGAGTTCCAGGATACGAGCCGGGCCCAGTGGGAGCTGGTATCGGTGCTCGTACGCTCCTGGGGCGAAGGGCTGGGCATGGCCGCGAATCCCTCGATCTTCATCGTCGGCGACCGGAAGCAGTCGATCTATCGCTTCCGCGACGCGGACGTGACGGTGCTCGAACAGGCCGCCGCGTTCATCGAAGGGCTGCGTCCCGGCAGTCGCCCACGCCGCGCCATCCGGCGCAGCTTCCGGGCGCTGCCGACGCTGCTCGAGCTCGTCAACGATCTCTTCGGCGAAATCGGCAGGGACGCGCGGCGACCCGACGATTTCTCGTACGGCGACAACGACCGCTTTCCGGTGGAGGTGCACGCGTCCGACTTCCGGGGGCCGGTGCTCGGGATCGGCGCTGCAGCCGATCAGGCGGCCTGCGCCCGGGTCGTGACTGGCGAGATCGGTCGGCTGCTCCGGGAGGGCTCCGTGCGTGACCGGACCTCCGGCGTGCCGCGCGACGTCCGCCCCGGCGACATCGCAATCCTCTTCCGATCGCGCACCAGCCATCGCGAAGTCCAGCTCGAGCTCGAGCGCGCCGGGATCCCGGCATACGTGTACAAGGGCCTGGGGTTCTTCGATGCCGACGAAACCAGGGATGTCGTGGCGCTGATCCGCTTCCTGGCGAGACCGGACTCCGACCTGCGTGCCGCAGCGTTCCTGAGATCCCGCTTCGTGCGCCTGTCGGATCCGGGGCTGGCGCGGCTCGGGAGCCACACCAGCGCTGCCCTCCTGGATACGGAGGCTCCGGCGGCAACGGTTCAGCTGGGCCAGGAGGATCGCAGGGTCCTGGTGCAGGCCAGGCACGGCGTCGCGCGCTGGCTGCCACTCGTCGATCGCGTCCCGCCCGCCGACCTGCTGGACGGCATCCTCGCCGAGACGGCGTATGCCTGCGAGCTGCGTGGTCCGAGGCGTATGCAGGCCTGGGAGAATCTGAAGAAAGCGCGCTGGATCATCCGCCGCGTCCAGAACCGCGGCTATGCGACGCTCGTGCGAATCGCCGACCACCTGGACGCGCTGACGGCGGGTGACGACTCGACCGCGGTGCTGCAGGCCGTGGACGCGGTGAATCTCATGACCGTCCATGCATCCAAAGGACTGGAGTTTCCGGTGGTCTTCATCGTCAACGTCTCCCGCGGCGCCAGCGGGCCCCCGCGGCCCGTCCGCGTCGTCGCAGGGGGCCTCGACGAGAGTTCAGTGTCGATCGGCCCGTTCGTTTCGGATGCCGACGAGGCCGACCGCGAGCGGGAGCGCCACGAGACCAGGCGATTGCTGTACGTGGCGATGACGCGCGCTCGCGACCGGCTGTACCTCTCCGGAGTCCTCAAGGACGGCCAGCTCGTTCCCGGACGCGGCAGCCTGGCGGAGGTGCTTCCCGCTTCGTTCAACCAGCTCTTCGGGTGTGCCGCCGCCGCTCTCCCGGCGTGCGAGTCGGTGACGTGGACCAGCTCCGCCGGGAGAGTGTTCGAGTGGCGGATCTGCCGGGCGGCCGAGCCAGTTCCAGCCTGGGACTCCCGATCGGGCCCCGTGCGGACTGCTCCAGATCATCTGAGCCCCCTCAGCCCGGAGCCGGAGGCACGACCGGTCACGACGTGGCTCCGGGGTGACGCCGATTTCCCGATCGACCGTGCCCGGGCGCTGGCCGGCCTGCTGGTTCACAGGCTCTTTCAGGCCCACGGGGCGGACGCGCCTGCCGGCCTGAACGTCGTCGACCTGGCCGCCGCGCAGCTTCGGCCAGCCGAGCGGGAGCAGGTCGTGAGCGCCGAGGAGGCCGTGGCGTCAGCGGCCCGGATGTGGGACGAGATGCGCGGACGGGACGATGTGCGGGAGACGCTCCGGTCGGGAGAGTGCATCTACGAGCTGCCGTTCACGTTGAGAGAACAAGGCCAAACGCTCCGCGGGCGCATCGACTGCCTCGTTCGCGGGCCGGATCGTCTTCTGGTCGTGGAGTTCAAGACCGGCCGCGGGGACGAGCTGGACCGCCGCCAGGCCGCGCTCTACGTCCGTGCCGTCGAGGCCATGTGGCCCGGGGTCCGAGCGGAGTCTCGAATCTTCTACGCTGCCCGATGATCTACACGGTCGGTCATTCGACGCACACGATCGACGCCTTCATGGAGTTGCTGCGCCAGCACGGCGTTCGACAGATCGCCGACGTGCGCCGCGTGCCTGCCTCCGCCAGGCACCCGCAGTTCGGCCGCCACCGCCTCCGTCGCAGTCTGCTCGAGTCGGGCGTGGACTACCGGCACTTCGCGGCGCTCGGCGGTCTGCGCGCACCCCAAACGGACTCCGTGAATGCCGGGCTGCGCAACGCCAGTCACCGGGGCTACGCGGATCACATGCTGACGCCCGAGTTTGACGAAGCGCTGATCCAGCTGATCGATTACGCGCGCCGCGCGCCGACCGCGGCAATGTGTGCAGAACTGCGCTACTCCGACTGCCACCGTCAGTTGCTCTG
>DASPFV010000054.1:0-60446 GCA_035620975.1 Vicinamibacterales bacterium | reverse complement strand
TGAGCCTTGAGCCCTGAGCCTTGAGCCCTGAGCCTTGAGCCCTGAGCCCATTTGACTTCCCCGCCTCGCGGTGAGAGTCTCCGCGCGTGATCGGGCGCGCTCGCCGCACCGGCCTGCTGCCGGCCTGCCTCGCCGCGGGGTCGTTGCTGTTCGCCCAGGCGGACGCCGGTCCGGCGCGTCCTGCCGCGCGTGCCCGCATCGAGAAGAACCTGCGCGAGAACGTGATCCGTTTCTCGTTTCCGCGCAGTGTCGACGCGGTGCATGGGGGCGCAACGGCTGTGCGCTGATCGAGGCCATCGAGCGGATGCGAAGGCTCGGCTCGCGCGAGCGCGGGCTGACCGGGAGACCCGGGAGGAGGACATGGTCGGGTACCAGCGCCGATTGCAGACAACGTACGCGGCGGCCGCCAGCGTGCTGCTGGCTGCGGCGGTCGGGCTGGCGCTCGTGCGCGGCAGCCTGATGGCGCAGGAAGCACCTGCGCGTCCGGAGCCCCCGTCCTCCACACCCCGCGGCGCCGAGACCCGCGATCGCTATCTGAACCCGCGCGAGACCGACATCTCGCTCGGCCTGACGGTCGACCCCAGCGAAGTTCCCGATATCCCGGCCGTCGAGCCTGAACACGCGCTCGAGACGTTCCGGATGAAAAAGGGCTTCCGGCTGGAGCTCGTCGCCCACGAGCCGATGGTCGTCGATCCGGTACAGCTGGCCTTCGACGGCCGCGGCCGACTCTACGTCGTCGAGATGCGCTGGTACCAGTCCGAGACGCGGCGCGACCTCATGTTCGACGAGCGGATCGGCCGCATCCGCCTGCTCGAGGACACCGACGGGGACGGCCGGTTCGACCGGAGCAGCATTTTCGCCGACCGGCTGCGCTACCCGTCGGCGGTGCTGCCCTACGGCAATGGCGTCTACGTCGGCAACGAGCCCGACCTCCTCTTCCTCGAGGATCGCAACGGCGACGGCGTCGCGGATGCCCGCCGCGTCGTGCTCACCGGATTCGGCAACCATCGGGATCGGCTCGACAGCCAGACCTTCATGAACAGCCTCACCTGGGGGCTCGACAACCGTATCCACGCGGCCAAGGGTCACGGGGGGATCATCACGCCGGTTGCCGCGGGCGGGCCGCCGGTCGATCTGCGGGGCCGGGACTTCTCGATCGATCCCCGCACGCATCAACTCCGGCCCGAGAGCGGGGGCGGGAAGCAGGGGCTCACGTTCGACGACTATGGCCGCAAGTTCGTCTGTACGCAGTCGAGCGCGGTGCAGATGGTCATGTACGAGGACCGGTACGCAGGTCGCAACCCCCACTACACGCCGCCGCGCGTCCTGGCGGACATCGCCCTCGACCCCGGTGAAACCCTGGACCGGCAGCTCGTGCACCGCATCAGCCCGGAGGACCCGTGGCGGCGAATCAGGAACCGGTGGCGCGCCGAAGGCGTGTTCGCCGGACCGCCACCGCAGCCCCCGAGCTACCTCATCGGCTCGAGCGGTGTAACCCTGTACCGGGGCGACGCGTTCCCGCCGGCATACCGGCACAGCGTCTTCGTCGGCGTGGCGGGCAACAACCTCGTGCATCATCGGACGCTCGCACCCGAGGGCGTCGGCTTCCGGGCCAGGCGTCCGGCCGACGAGACACAGGAGGAGTTCCTCGCGTCGACCGATCTGTGGTTCCGGCCCGTCGCGCTCGCGAACGGACCGGATGGCGCGCTGTACGTCGCGGACCTGTACCGGGAGATTCTGGACTTCTCGGACGGAATCCCGGAGTCGATCAAGCGGTTCAAGGATCTCAACCGGGGGAACGATCGCGGCCGGATCTACCGGATCGTTCCGGAGGGTTTCCGCCAGCCGCCGATCCCGGATCTCGGGCGGTTCACCACGCCAGAGCTCGTCGCGACCCTCGAGCATCCGAATGCGTGGCATCGTGAGACGGCGGCGCGTCTCCTGTACTGGCGCCAGGACAAGGCTGCCATCCCGCTCCTCGCCGGGCTGCTGGAGCGCGCCTCGTCGCCACTCGCGCGCCTTCACGCGCTCTACGCACTCGACGGCCTCGGGGGCCTCGCCGAAGCCTACGTCCTGCGTGCGTTGCAGGACGAGGATGCCGGAGTGCGCGAGCACGGCGTTCGCCTGGCCGAACGCGTGTCGGGCGTGCATGAGATCTCGGACACACTGTGGCAACGCCTGAAGGCCGCCGCTGCGGATCCGTCGCCGCGCGTGGCCTATCAGCTCGGGTTCTCGGCGGGCGAGATTGCGCACCCGGAACGCGCCGACCTGCTCGCCGCGCTGCTCGACGCCCGCGGCGGCGAGTCCTGGATCCGGGTGGCTGCGCTCACGTCGTCAGCCGGGATCGTCCACGAGCTGTTCGATCGCGTGGCGCCCACGTCCGGGCGTGACGGAGGCGAGGAGCTGCTGCGCGATCTCCTGCGGCTCATGGGCCACAGGAATCGAGGCCGGGAGCTCCTGGCGGCGCTGACGTTCCTGGACGGCGTGAAGGATCCGGCCCGCGCCGTTTCTCTGCTCGCGGCATTTGCCGAGGGACTTCAGCGGGCGGACGTGCCGCTCGCGCTGTTCCAGCCCAGGCTCCAGCCCATCCTCACGCAGGCGCTCCCAGCCGTACGCGGCCGTCAGTATCCCGAGACGATGCGCGTGCAGGCGATCGGGCTGCTCGGGGTCTCGGCGGCTCCGGACGAGACGGCGTCCACGCTGCTGTCGCTCGTCGATCCGGCGGAGCCCAGAGCCGTGCAGTCGGCGGCCCTTGCCGCGCTGTCGAGGCTCGACGCGCCGTCGATCGCGCGGGAGCTCCTCCGGAAGTGGCCGAGGCTGACACCCGCTCTCAAGCGCGAGGTGCTGGCGGCTCTCCTGGCCAGGCCCGCCGGGGCCATCGCACTCATCGACGCGATTCGGAGTGGGACCGTCCAGCGGAACGAGCTGACGCCGACGCAGTCGGCGTTCCTCATGGCGCACAGGAGCGAGGACGTCCGACGCCACGCCTCGGGCGTGTTCACGCTGTCCGGCACCGACCGGCGTGCGGTCGTGGAGCGGTACGCGCCCGCCCTCACCCTGCCGGGCAACCCACACCGGGGCCGCACCACGTTTCAGGCCCGCTGCGCCGCGTGCCACGAAGCTGGTGCCGACGGTCCTCCGGCCGCGCCGGCAATCGAAGCGCTGGCAGGCGCGAGCCGCGAGGAGCTCCTCGTCCACCTCCTCGATCCCAACCGGACCGTCGAGGCCCGGTATCGACTCTACCTGGCCGAGACGAGGGACGGCAGGAACGTCATGGGGATCATCCAGCAGGAATCGGACGCGAGCCTCACCCTGCGGCAGCCCTTCGGTCCCGCGGTGACGCTGCCGCGCGCGAGCATCGCCAGCCTGGAGAGCCTCGAGCAGTCCATGATGCCGGAGGGCCTGGACGAGGGGCTCTCGGTGCAGGACATGGCGGATCTGCTCGAATACATCGTCACGAGCGCGGGCGGCAGATCGCCGAAATGAGCACGTCACGTGCCAGCTGGTGTCGCCTGGGCTGAAGCCGCAACTTCGGCGCACCTTCCTCGAGCGGGCAGCGGCCAGCGATGGCGTCCCATCAGCTGGCGAGTTCCGTCCGCGGCGCTGGCGCCCCGGCGACTTCCTCCACGAAACACGCCGCGGGCTGGCCGCCTTCCAGCGGCCGCTCGCGGAAGACGGCTTCGGGTGCGATGACTGGAGAGCGCGGATGAGAGAGGTTTCAGGGCGCCTGACGCGCCGGCAGTGGTTGGGCGGCCTGGCCGCGCTGGCCGCCGGCGCCTGCGCCTCGCGGCGGGGGGAACCCGCGCAGCCCGGGATGACGGGATCGGCCGTGCAGACCGTGACCGGTCCGGTGCCGGCCGAACGTCTGGGTCTCACGCTGATGCACGAGCACGTGCTCGTGGACTTCATCGGCGCCGCCGCCGTCAGCCGCCGCCGGTACGACACGGCGCAGGTCGTCGAAGCCGTGCTGCCGTACCTGAGCCAGGCACGCGCGCTCGGCTGCGCCACGCTCGTCGAGTGCACGCCCGCATACCTGGGCCGCGACCCGGAGCTTCTGACGCGGCTCTCGAGCGCGTCGGGCGTCACGATCCTGACGAACACCGGCTACTACGGCGCCGCCGGCGACAAGCACCTTCCCGCCCACGCGTTCACGGAGACCGCCGAGCAGCTGGCGGCGCGGTGGATCGGTGAGCACGAGCACGGAATCGACGGCACATCCGTCAGGCCCGCGTTCATGAAAATCGGCGTCGACGCCGCTCCGCTCTCCGACGTCGACGCGAAACTCGTGCGCGCAGCGGCGCTCACACACAGCCGGACCGGGCTGCCGATCGCCTCGCACACGTCCACGGGCGCGGCGGCCATGGAAGAGCTGGATCTGCTCGAACACGCGCGCGTGCCGCTGGCCTCGTTCATCTGGGTTCACGCGCAGAGCGAGCGGGATCCGACGGCGCATGCCGCCGCAGCCCGGCGCGGCGCGTGGGTCGAGTTCGACGGCATCGCGCCGGAGACCGTCGACCGTCACGTCGATCTCGTGCAGCGGATGCGGAGGGCGGGGCTGCTGGAGCATGTGCTCGTCTCGCACGACGCAGGCTGGTACCGCGTCGGGGAGCCTGGCGGGGGCCGCTTCCGTCCCTATGACACGCTCTTCACGCGCTTCGTTCCCGCCCTCGAAGCCGCCGGCTTCAGCGATCAGGATGTTCGCCAGCTGCTCGTGGCGAATCCGCGCCGCGCGCTCACGCGTGCAGTGGCTGTGTGCTGAAGGATCCTGGGGGAAACGGGAAAGGGGACAGCCCTCATCTGCCAGATTCGGTGGAGCCGCCGGAAGTGGCATGCTCCAGGCAACCTGACGCGGGCGCACCAAGACGCGCCTTGCCCGCGGCAGGGTCGCGCGACGTCATAGATTGCGGAGCGCGAACACCTCCCTTGCCGGCGTGCGGTCGCCGGTGCAGTTGATGCGCCGCGGCGCGTCCATGAATCGCAACGCGTACCCGAGGGCACGGTACAGGTCCTTGACGCGTGGCGTCGCCTGGTTCACGAGTACAACAGGGCCAGGATGCTCCGCCAGCCATGCCGCGGTGCGTTGCTGGTCCGCCCATGAAAATCCGCCCTGCGCATACTGCGTGAACTCCACGTCGTAAGGCGGATCGGCATAGACGAAATCGCCGGGTTCGAGCGCGACCGCGCCGAAGTCGCTGGCCGTGAACGTCCAGCCGGCGAACGTTTCGCGGTACGCCGAGAAATCGCGCACGTATCCAATGCGCTTGTATTGCCCGAATGGCACGTTGAACTCTCCGGAGCGGTTGAAGCGGCAGAGCCCGTTGTACCCGGTTCGATTCAGGTAGTAGAACAGGCCTGCGGCCTCTGCCGTCCCGCCCTGGCCCGCTCGCAGGAGGCTGTTGAATCGCTGCCGCGCTCGATAGAACGCGCGCTCGTCGTTCTCCATCGGCCCATCGATGACGAGCCCACGTGCGAGCCAGCGATAGAAGTCGATCAGGTGCGGGTTGGCGTCGTTCAGGAGCGCATTGGACGGCTGCAGGCCGAGGGTTACGGCCAACCCACCACAGAACGGCTCCACTATCCGACGGTGCGCGTGCGGCTGCCAGAGCGGCAACAGGTGCGGCACCTGCCAGCGTTTGCCGCCGGCCCATTTCAGCGGCGGACGCAGCGATGCGCATTCCGGGGTGAGAACGCCGGCTGCCACGAGTCGTGCCAGTGTAGCATCGTCGGCGTCAAGGCCCGTGTCACCCTGGAAGATCCGGCGAGTTCACACTGACCGCACTATCCCCTGTACCAATCAGGATCTGCCGCCGAGGCCAGTGCGGGCGTCCGTCTCGAGGGACGGCGCGCGCGACCCGTGTGAAGGCCATCCGCGCGTTCGCTTCGCTCCGCGGGCCGCGGCACGGCTCGCTTCCCAGGTCAGGAACGATCGGCGTCGGCGCCCATCCGCGTTCATCCGCCTTCGCCCTTCAGACACGGCGGACGAGTCCGCGACCCGTGAGATCCGGAGAAATCCGCGTCCCGTGTGATATCCGCGTCCATCCGCGTTCATCCGCGTTCCGTTGAACTCCGTGCATCCGCGATTCCCGTATGAAATCCGTGTTCATCCGCGTGCCTGGTCACGAGTTGACGACGGGGCGCGGAGAACGCATAATCCCCGCTCGATCCAGCTCAGCAGTGGTTGCCTGAGAGGAGGCTTCAGATGAGAACCCGTTCTGTCCTGTTGGCGTCGGTGATTGCCCTGTGGTCCGGCGTCGCCGCCGCCCAGGACCCTGTCAAGGTCGCGCCCGCGAACTACAAGACGCTGTTCGAGAACGCCAGCGTTCGCGTGCTGAAGATCGACTACGAGCCGGGAGCCAAGTCGGCCATGCACCAGCACCCCGAGAGCATCGTGGTGCCGCTCGTCGCGTCCAAGGTCCGCTTCGGTCTGCCCGATGGCAAGTCGGAGGAGAGCGATCTCGCGGCGGAGTCCGCGACGTACATGCCCGCGGGCACTCATAGCCCGACCAACATCGGGTCGGGACGCGTGGACGCGATCCTGGTGGAGTTCAAGGCGGCGAAGCCGGGTACGGCGACGGTGCCAACCTCTCGCGAGAACATGGCGATCAAGACATTGGCGGACGGCCCCTATGCCGTGGCCTACAGAGTCACGGCGGACCCGAAGTTCCAGGAACCGGCAGGGTCGAAACACGACTACGATCAGATCGTCATCGCGCTCAGCCCGGCGCAGATGTCGCTGTCGCTCGATGGCAAGCCGCCGAAGACGAGCTGGTCGCGCGGCGAGGTCCAGTTCATCGGGCGCGGCACGCCACACGAGTCGAAGAACGCCTCCGGCAAACCCGTCGACTTCGTGATCGTCGCCGTGAGATAGGCGCGACGGCGACGGCTATCGGGTCCCCGGCGGCGGGTACTTCTTCGCCTCGTCGTCCAGGACGAGGACCCAGTCGAGCATCTCCCCCAACTCGGGCGGGCTGAACTCGCGCTCGCCCGTGTTGGGGAACGTGCCGATCGCCGTCGCCCTCCCTGTGCGTGGATCGAACCACCAGGCCCTCACCCGGGCGCCGGCGATCGTCGTCATGCGCACCGAGAACGGGCGTCCGACCGGCGCGTAGACCATTGCGCAGGAGCCACCGGCGTCCCGGGTGGACACGAACTGATAGCGCCCGGCGCCCGGCATGCTCGTCGGCACCGGCCCGCCGGCAATCACGTCGGGGTCCGGCACGCGGGTCAGGAACGGGCGCGACTCGATCAGCGCCCGTCCGTGCTGCATCTGCGCCGCGCCCGGCTGGTCGATCGCCTCGTCCCACGGCATCAGAGGATTGTTGACGGGATCGCGGCCCTGCACCCACATCTGCCACACGGAATGGTGCCCGTAGGTGTGCCCGAAGGCACCGGTGAAGAGATTCCAGTAGAGCGGCCGGCGCACGTCGCTCGAGATCGAGTGGCCCAGCTGCCTGGCGTTGAACGAGACGGGGTGATCCTCGTAGATGGGCTCTCCGTCGAGCACCGGCTTGACTGGCGTACGGTCGTAATCCGCGCGGGTCTGATCGTACCGCCCGGTGAACTCCGTCGTGTGCCCGTTCTGCCGCATGTTGAAGTCCAGCCACGGCTCGTCGTGCAGCCACGTGGCCGATCCGTTGCCGCCGGGTGGATGGAACGTGATCAGGTGCGCGCCGCCGTCGCCGGCCCGCAGGCCGAGCGCCATCGCCCGCACGATGCCCTTGTGCACGTCGCTCTCGATCGGCCGATCGCCGCCGAGGATCCAGATCACGTTCGCGTCCCGGTAGCGGCGCCCGAGCCACTCGCCGTAGATTCGTGCGTTCTCGGGAGAGAAAATCTCCGGTCCCGCACCCCACCGGCGGTTCCACTTGTCCCCCCACGTCGGAAGGAAGCCCACATAGAGCCCCAGAGCGTTGGCCCGGTTCACGATCCAGTCCACGTGCGCGAAGTAGTCCTCGTTCGGCCTGGTCGGATCGTTGCCGTCCAAGGGCAGGTGGCCATACGGGTTCGGCACGGTCAGGCCGCCCAACTCGGCAAGCGCGACGGCCTGAATGACGGTGAAGCGACGTTCGGCCCGGTTCTTCAGGTAGCGCTCCGCGTCCTCGCGGTTCAGCCGATGGAACAGCTCCCAGGCCGTGTCCCCCAGCCAGAAGAACGGCCGGCCCTCGGCTGTGACCAGGAAGCGCCGGTTGTCCGACACCTTGAGCGCCGGCAGCGGACCGGCGGACGCCAGCTCCGCGGACCCGCCCAGTGCCGCCGCGCCGGCAAGCAGCAGGATTGTGTGGAACGAGATCGATCGCATGAGCCCCCCCACCTGTGCCTGATTCTATGCAGCCTGGTGTTCGCCGCGGTGAGAATGTTCCGCCGGATCGTCCGCTGGCATGCACCGCGGGCTCCGCTGTCCCGCCTGTCCGGCGAGAACCCGTTCATCTCTCGTTCCTTCACAGAACCCGCCCGCCGGCGATGCCACCTCGCGCGGCTGCGGTAAGGCAAGCCGGGCGCGCACGCCTCGCCGGAAGGCGAGCCCGTCATTGCCCGGCGGGCTGATTGCGTGGCAGGATCGCGCGCATGCGAACGCCAGTCCTGCCCGCTACCCTCGTGTGGATCGTGGTGGCCGTCCTCGCCGCCCCGCTCCCTGCGCTCGCGCAGCGCGCTCCGGATCGGCCCAACGTGCTGCTCATCATGGTCGACGATCTGAACAACGATCTGGCCACCTACGGGCATCCGCTGGTGAAGACCCCGCACCTGGATCGGCTCGCGTCACGCGGCGTCCGGTTTGATCGGGCGTACACGCAGTTCCCGCTCTGCAGCCCGAGCCGCGTCTCGCTGCTGACGGGACTCCGCCCGGATGCCACGCGCATCCACGATCTCCAGACCGACTTCCGGACGATCCTGCCCGACGTCGTGACGCTGCCGCAGATGTTCAGGCGTCAGGGCTATCTCGCCGCGCGGGTGGGCAAGATCTATCACTACGGCAACCCGGGCCAGATCGGAACGGCCGGCCTCGACGATCCGGCGTCCTGGGAGATCACCGTGAACCCGCGCGGGATCGACAAGGACGAAGAGTCGGTGCTGACGAACCTGACCCCGAAGCGGGGGCTGGGCAGCGCGCTCGCCTTTTACGCCTCGCCTGCGCCGGACGAAGCGCACACGGACGGCAAGGTCGCTTCCGAGACGATCGCGCTCCTGGAGGAGCACCGCGATCGGCCGTTCTTCATCGCCGCGGGGTTCTACCGGCCGCACTGCCCGTTCATCGCGCCGGCGAAATATTTCGATCTTTACCCGCTCGAGAGGATTCCCGCGCCGGCGTCATCCGCCGGGACTGCCGACGTGCCTCCCGCGGCCTGGTTCACGAACCCGCCCCACTGGGGCATCGACGAGCAGGGCCAGCGCCAGGTCATCAGGGCGTACTACGCGTCCATCTCGTTCCTCGACGCGAACGTCGGACGCGTCCTCGATGCCCTCGAACGCCTGAAGCTGGCCGACCGGACGATCGTCGTGTTCGTGAGCGACCACGGGTACCACCTCGGCGAGCGCGGGCAATGGATGAAGCAGACGCTGTTCGAGCGGTCCGCCCGCGCGCCGCTGATCGTCGCCGGACCCGGCGTGACCGCTGGGGGACGCCCCTCGACGAGAATCGTCGAGTTCCTCGACCTGTTCCCGACGCTCGCGGAGCTCGCGCGGATCCCCGCCCCGCCTGGTCTGCAGGGACGCTCGCTGGCGCCGCTCCTCCGCAACCCGGATGCGCCCTGGGACCACGCCGCGCTGACGCAGGTGCGACGCGGGACGCCGCCCAAGAGCTTCATGGGCTACAGCATCCGGACCGAACAGTGGCGCTATACCGAGTGGGACGGTGGCCAGAGCGGCGTCGAACTGTACGACGAGGTCGCGGATCCTCACGAGCTGCGCAACCTGGCTGCGGATCCGAAGTACCGCGAGACGATCGCCGGGCTGCAGCTCCTGCTCGAGCGCCTGAGGTCGTCCGCCGGAGCCAGCCGACCCTGAACAGGCTGCCGAGGAACGCGGCCGGCATTCAGCGGCCTGACGTGCTACCGGCCTTCGTAGGCGGCGCGCGCGGCCGCGGCCAGGCCGTTGGCACGCGGCCAGCCGGGGTGCTTCGCCTGGAACTCTGCCTGCACGGCCTGCGCCGTGTCATCGAGTGAGCGGCCCGCGGCCTTGAGCTCCAGCGCGCGGGCCTGGACAGCCTGCATCAGTGCACGGTTCGTCGCGATGAGCGTCCCCGGCCCCACGCTCCCGTGCGCGGGCACGATGGTCCTGGGCTTCAGGGCTTCGAACGTATCGAAAGCGGCCAGCCACGCTTTCATGCTGGAGGTGCCGCCGGCGGCCAGGAACGACTCGTTCATCACCACGTCACCCGCGAACAGCACGGCATCCTCCTCCACCAAGAACCCGGTGTCGCCGCGGGTGTGGGTCGGGCCGACGACGATGCAGCGCACGCGGACGCCGCCGAGATCCAGCACGTGCTCGCGATCGAACGTCACGTCGGCGGGCCGCCTGGCGGCATCCTTCAGGATCTCGGCCGTGAGCGGCGAGCGCTTGGCGAACATGCCGACCATCTGCATGCCGCTCTGCTCGAACTCCGCTTCCTGCACGGTGGAGTTCACGTACTTCGCTGCCGCCGGAAACGCGATGTACCCCGACGTGTGCTCCGGATGGAAATGCGTGGACACGATGAACAGCTCCTGGTTCCTGCTGATCTTCGCGACCTCTTTCAGCACCGTCTCGCCGTTCCGGCGCCCCAGCCCGGGATCGACCACCAGCGTCGCGCGCGCGCCGACGACGATGCCGACGTTCGGCACCAGGGAGACGTTCTCGTCGGGGATGACGTAGGTGTGCTCGGCGAGCTTGACGGTCGTGCCTTCCTTGATCAGCGGATCCGGCGCCGGGCCGCGCTGCGCCAGCAGAACCGGGACTGCCAGTGCAATCGCCATCGTTCCCGTCAACAGATATCCTGCCGTTCGAGACATCGCTCCTCCTTGCTCACGCCTTCTCGTACGCCGGCACGATCGACGACGTGACGAAATCCTCGAACCGGGTCGGCGTGGAGTTCTCCGCGCGGCGGCCTTCGAGCGACTGCACCTTCCCCTCGTTCATGGCTCTCGACATCTCCGCGTAGAGGCCGGCAACGCTCTCCGAGATCCCCATCTGGACGAGTGACGCGGCGAACGCCTCGTACGGGAATTGCACGTAGGGAAGGTCCGGCTGGCCGATCCGTTCGCCGATGATGCGCGTCGCCTCGGCGAACGAGAGATCCCGCGGCCCCAGCAGCTCGCGCACCACCACGCCCGACCAGTCGCGGCGACGCAGGGCCTCCGCCGCGACCTCGGCGATGTCGCGCGTCGCGATCATCGGCATCGAGACGTCCGGTCCCGCCGCCCCGCCGTTGATGCCCTGGTGTTTGATCAGGCCCACGGTAGACAGGAAGTTCTCGAAGAAGTAGGTCGGCCGAAGGATCAGAATATTGACGTTCTTCAGCCTCCGCAGGCGCTGCTCCTGCGCGTGCAGGCCCGCGATCGGACCCGTGCCCGTGGACAGCTCGGCGCCGAGGCTGCTGAGGAACACCACGACGCGGACCCCGCTGTCGCGGATGGCTGCCGCAATCGCTTCACCCTGCTGGTCCTGCTGGCGCCGGAAATCCATCGCGTGCAGGTCCGGAGGCAGCAGCGTGAACGCGGCGTCGGTGCCGCGGAACGCCGTCGTCAGGAACGTCGCGTCCTGTGCGTCGCCGGTGAGGACCTCGGCACCGAGCTCCTTGAGAGGCGCCAGTTTCTCGACACTGCGGCCCAGCGCCCGGACACGCTGGCCGGCCGTCAGGAGCAGTTCGGAGATCCGGCCTCCGATGTTTCCGGTCGCTCCCATCACGGTAATCATGAGCACCTCCCCGGGATTGTCGCTCAGCGCAGCCGGAACCGCTGAATCTTCCCCGTTGCGGTCTTCGGCAGCTCCGGCAGGAACTCGATCCAGCTCGGGCACTTGAAGGACGGCAGCCGCGCCCTGGCCGCCGCCTGAATCTCCGGCGCGATCGCGGCGGACGCTTCGAACTCCTGACGGAGCACGACGAACGCCTTGGGCTTCGTGAGCCCGTCCCGACCGCTGGCTCCCACGACCGCGCACTCCAGCACGCCGGGATGCGCCATGACCGCGTGCTCGACTTCGACCGGCGACACCCACAGCCCGTTGACCTTCAGCATGTCGTCGCTCCGGCCGCAGTAGCGGTAGCAGCCCTCGTCGTCACGGACGTACTTGTCCCCGGTGTCCACCCACTCGCCCTGGAACGTACGTTTCGTCTTCTCGTGCTGGCGCCAGTAGTACGCGGCCGCACTGTCCCCCGACACCAGGAGCGTGCCGACCGTGCCCCGCGGCACCACGCTGCCGTCCTCCCCCACGATCCGCGCCGAGTAGCCGGGCACCTCGACGCCAGACGTGCCGGGGCGGCAGGACCCTGGCCGGTTCGACAGAAAGATGTGCAGCATTTCCGTCGAGCCAATCCCGTCGATGATCTCGAGGCCGAACCGGTCCCGCCATCTCGCGAAGATCTCCGCCGGCAGCGCTTCGCCCGCGGAGACGCAGAACCGCAACGACGACAGATCGAACCTGGTCCGCGCCTGATCCACCTGAAGCATCGCGGCGAACAGCGTGGGCACGGCGAAGAAGATCGTCGGCCGGAACCGCTGGATGGCCTGGAACATGCCCTCCGGGGTCGGACGTTCCGGAACGAGCGCCGCCTGCCCGCCCACGCCGAGCGGGAACGACAGGCTGTTGCCGAGGCCATACGCGAAGAACAGCCTGGCGGCCGAAAGGCAGCGATCCTCCTCGGTCATCCCGAGCACGCCGCGCGCGTATCCGTCGATCGTGCAGATGATGTCGTGCTGCAGGTGAACGGCACCCTTCGGCCGGCCGGTGCTGCCCGAGCTGTAGAGCCAGAACGCCGGATCGTCCCGGTGCGTGTTCGCAGGCGCCAGCGCCGGGTCGGACGCTGCGACGAGGGCCTCGAACGAGGGCAGCCCGCCGGCCGGCGCGCCCGAAACGAGGACGTGCGTCAGGTCGGCGAACCCGTCCACCGGCAGAAGCTCGTCGAGGATCGGCCCGCTCACGATCGCCGCCACGGCGCCGGCGTCGTCCAGGATGTAGTGGAAGTCGGCGCGGCGCAGGAGCGTGTTGATCGGAACGGGAACGGCGCCAATCAGTATCGCACCGAGGAACCCGGCGTAGAACGACAGCCCATCGTGCAGCACCAGAGCCACCCGCTGCTCGGGGAGGACGCCCAGCTGCTTCAGGGCGTTCCCCGCCCGGTTCACCAGGCCTTCGAGCGCCGCGTAGGTCGTCGTCCCGTCATCGGTCAGGAGCGCCACGCGATCCCCCCGCCCCTCGCGCACATGGCGGGCCACGAGGTAGTCGGCGACGTTGAATCGGTCGGGAATTGCCATGCACCAGGAACCAGGAGCCCGGAACCCCAAGCCCAGAGCCTTGAGCCCAGAGCCTTGAGCCTTGAGCCTTGAGCCTATTTGAAGCCTTCGATCCAGCCGAGTCCGTCCACTGTCCTCCCCCGCGGCCGGTACTCGCAGCCCACCCAGCCGGCGTAGCCCAGCTCGTCGAGGAGCGGCAGCAGATAGTGGTAGTTCACCTCACCGTGATCCGGCTCATCGCGGTCCGGCACGCCGGCGATCTGCACGTGACCGATGTGAGGGGCGTACTGCCGGAACGTCATCGCCAGGTCCCCGTCCACGATCTGTGCGTGGTAGAAGTCCATCTGCACCTTGAGGTTCGGCTCGCCGACCTCTTCTCGAATCGCGTGCGCGTCGGCCTGTGAGTTGAGAAAGTATCCGGGGATGTCGCGCGGATTGATGGCCTCGATGAGCAGCGTTCGTCCTTCTCTGGCCAGGGCCCTGGCCGCATACCGCAGGTTCGCGACATAGACCTCACGGTGGACGGCCCGATCCGCGCTCGACGGGACGATGCCCGCCATCGCGTGGAGCCGTGGCGTCCCCAGCGCCCTGGCGTACTCGAGCGCGCGATCCACGCTCTGGCGGAACTCCGCCTCGCGCCCGGGCAGCGATGTCAGGCCGCGTTCGCCGCCGGGCCAGTCGCCGGGCGGCAGATTGAACAGCACGTTCTCGAGCGAGTGCTCGCGCAGGGATTGCGCCAGGTCCTCAGGCGCGTACTCGTACGGGAAGAGGAACTCCACGGCCCCGAACCCCGCGCGAGCGGCCGCAGCAAAGCGCTCCGGGAACGGCAGCTCCGTGAAGAGCATGCTCAGGTTGGCGGCGAAGCGCATCTTCGGGTTCCTGGTGCCTGGTTCCGGGTTCCGGGTTCCTGGTTCGGTTCGTGGTTCCGGGTTCCGGGTTCAGCGGCGCGGGTCGTCGTCGGGATTCACGTAGTTAATCGCGAAGGGTCCGAGTCCGTGGACCTGGACGACGGTGTCGCCGGCCGACCACGCGAAATGGGCCATCCGGGCCGGCACCAGCATGTAGCCCCCGGCCGACAGCTCAATGGCAGCTGACTCGTCGTATCGCCCGCCCATCCCGACCATGAAGGTTCCGCTCAGCACCGTGATGTGCTCGTCCGTCGGATGCCAGTGGGGCGGCACCCGCACCTTGCCCCGATAACGCATCCTGATGACGAACGGGGCGCCGGCGGCATCCGGATCGCCGCCGACCACCGCGATCTCCGCGCCGGGTCGCAGCGGTCGCCACGTGATCGAGTCGGCCCGCACGATCGCATGAGCGCCGTGCGCTTCAGGAGCCTGCGTCGGGTGTCCGGCGGCCCCGGCCGAGGCGAGAAGAACCAGCGAACCGACGACGGCTGCCCGGGTGCGCTGCTGCATGGCAGCCACAGCCTAGCATCCCCGTGGGGAGCGCGCGCATGGAAACGAGCCCCGGGCCAGGAGGGTCATTGGGCCTGGCCAGGCGGCGGTCTTGGGGCCACGTAGTAGTCCGCCGGGAAATCCGCCGCCCGCGATCCGCCCGCCCGTCGCAGGTTGGATACGCCGCCCCGATCCGGATAGAGAGGGATGTAAAGCCCATCGGTCTGGGCGAGGATCTCGAACAGCCGCCGGTTCAGATCGCGGACGGTCTGCGCGTGCCCCGGGCGGCGCGCGAGGTTCTCGGCTTCATGGGGATCGTTCGCAAGATCGTACAGCTCGTCACTGTCCCAGATCCCGTGATACCGGATGTATTTGTAGCGGTCCGTCCGCAGCGCGTGCTGCGTCGGCGTGTGCGGGAAGTTGCGCTCCCAGTAGTACTCGTAGAGCAGGGCGTCGCGCCACGGTGTGTCCGGCCCGCCCGCCAGCGGCAGCAGGCTGCGCCCGTCCATGGTGGCGGGAACCTTCACGCCGGCTACCTCCAGCAGCGTCGGCGCGATGTCGATGTTCGCCACGACCTGGGGCAGAACCGTGCCGGGCTTGAACAGCTCGGGGCACTGCAGCAGGAAGGGGATGCGCATCGACGCTTCGTAGGACGCGCGCTTGTCGATCAGGCCCTGCTCCCCGAACATGAAGCCGTTGTCGCCGAGGTACAGCACGAGTGTCGAGTCGAACAGGTTGCGCTCGCGCAGCCATCCGAGCACGCGGCCGAGGCTCTCGTCCACGGCGAGCAGCGTCTCGGCGTACCGGCGGTAATACTCCGCGACGTCCAGGTCGCTGTGATACGGGAACTCCATCCCGTGCCAGCTGTTGCGCTGATTCTGGGTCCACATGGGCTTGTGCCATCCGGGCGGCGGCGGCTTCATCGTCGGCGGCGACGGCAGCGCTTTCCCGGCATAGCGGCCTCGATGCCGCTCGGCCGGGATGAACTCGGAGTGCACCGCCTTGTGCGAGAGCATCAGCAGAAAGGGCCGGCCGGCCGGCCGCTGCGCGAGCCACTCCATGGCGTAGTCGGTCAGCTCGTCGGTGATATAGCCCTTCTGCGGCACGCGCCGGCCGTTCACGTTCAACCCGTTCTTGCCCGGCAGATAAGTGCCCTGCCCGCGGAAACTCACCCAGTGGCTGAACCCCGGCTGCGGGTCGTCGCTCTCACCCCCCATGTGCCACTTCCCGACGAAGGCGGTGTCGTAGCCGGCACGCTGCAGGTACTCCGCAAAGAACGTGGTTCCCGGCGGGATCGGGTTGTTGTTGTCGACGACGCGATGACGGTGCGCATACTGGCCGGTGAGGATGCTCGCGCGGCTGGGCGAGCAGAGCGCGGTCGTCACGAACGCGTTCCTGAGATGGACGCCGTTCTTCGCCAGCGAATCGAGGTGCGGCGTCTCGAGAAAGGGATGTCCCATCATCCCCATCGCGTCGTACCGATGATCGTCCGTGACGACGATGACGATGTTGCGAGCCGCGCTGCGCGGTGCCTGACTCGCCTGCACGGCGGCCGGCGGCAGCCGCATGACGCCGGGGCGTGCCCACTCCGGGCTGACGACGAGCGCGAGGACGGTCGCGGCGATGCCGCCAGCCAGTGCCAGTCGAATCGTTCGAGTCATGCTCCACTCCGCTGCAACCAGGCGGCCCGCTGCACATGCCGCGCTGGGGCTGCACAAGCTCCGCACATCCTACGTCAAACCGGAGTGCGGCGGGAGGACTTGAACGCGCATGCCGGCCGACACGCGCAGGAGCACGAACACCGCGAGACACACTCCACCTCAGGCAGGGGCGCGCCGAGGCTCAGCGCTCCGAAGAGGGCGGCACGACGTTCTTCAGGCGCATGTAGGTCACCAGGTTGCCGTAGTGCTCGAACGCATGGCTGATGTGGAACCACAAGAGCGCCAGCCGGGTGCGGTTGGACGACATGAACGGGACCATGTCGCTCATGTTCGCGTCCGTGAGCTGCTTGTGCGCGGCGTCGCAGACTTCGAACGACGCCTCGAGCCGGGCGATCAGCGGCTCGCGTGCGAGCTTTTCCTGCTCGATCTTGTCAACAGTGGATCCGTTCGCGCTCGGAACGCCGGCGGCCGGCGAGCACAGCAGGTGGTTGGCGTCCGCGATGTGCGCCAGCACCTGGCCGAAGCTGCGCACCTCTGGTGTCGGCTGGAAGCCGACGTGCTCCGGCGGCATCTTCGCCGCCGATTTGAGGATGTACGACTTGACGTTCTCGTAGACGTAGGTCGCCGCGCCGGTCTGGGTGGTGCGGTCGACTGCCGGAGGAACAGCGGCCTGTTGCAGCAGCACGAGACTGAGAAAAATCAGCGGCATGGTTCGGGCCTCCTGCAGGGTACATTACAGGTTCCCCGAGGAGTCTGTGATACCGGCTACCAGAGCGTATCCTGGCTGCTCCAGCGGTCTGGGCATAGACGGGAACCGCTCGGAGCCCGGATTCGTCCGAACTGGCAGGGTGTGGTGTGAAGATGGTGAAACCCGCTGCTGAACGCGTGCCGACGGCCCCCTGCCTGATCCACTGCCTCCTGTGCAGCGTCTGCATTGCGGTGATCGGCACCGTAGCCGTGCGGGCTCAGCCGCCCGCGCCTCATCCGGCGGAGCTCACGGCGGAAGGCGCTGGACAGCTCGCCCTCGCCGGGGAGGCGACGCGCTCGCACCTCCTCGGCGCCGTCGACCTGTACAGCCTCGCGCTCTACGTGGGCGGTCCGATGAGCGATCGAGCCGAGCTCGCTTCGTCCGCCTTACCCAAGGCGCTGCGCATCGTCGCGCTGTACAAGGAGGACCTGCAGCGCGCCGAAAGGCTGGACTGGCAGCGCGAGCTGGTTCCCACGCTCAATCCTGACGCGACCGCGCATCTGCGCCGGACGTTCGCTTCGCTCAGGCACGGGGACGCCGTGCTGATCGAGTACTCGCCGGGGCGGGGGACGACGGTTCGCGTCAACAAGACCGCCGCGGTGACGGATGCGAGCCACGATGTGATGCTCGCGTTCCTCGATCATTGGCTGGGCCAGAGACCCGTCTCCGAGGAGATCAGGCGGAAGCTGCTCGGGACGGCGTGGTAGGACTCACTTCACCCCGATAATCTCCAGATCGCCCTCGCGGCGCAGGACGGTCACGCCGACGTCGTAGGTGTGGCGCGTCAACAGCAGGTCGACGGTGGCGTTATCTACCGACAGGTTCATCACGCGGAGCCAGTCGATACACTCCGGCAGAACGGCCTGGCGCAGCCAGATCCGCCGCTCGGACGCTTCGACCGTGAGGCCGAGGCAGGCCTGCAGGAGGAGGTAGACCGCGCCGGCCGACCAGGCCTGCGGCGCGCACGCCACGGGGTACAGCGTCGGGAACTCGCCGTGGCGCCGGTGAAAGCCGCACAGCAGCTCCGGCAGCCGATGAAGATCGACGACCTGGCTGAGGTCGAACGTTGCCTGCATGAGTCGGGCCGCGGCCGACGTCAGCCCGTAGCGGGCGAGCCCGGCGGCGATCAGGGCGTTGTCGTGCGGCCAGATCGAGCCGTTGTGGTACGACATCGGGTTGTAGCGCGACTCCCCGGCGGCCACGGTCCGGATCCCCCAGCCCGCGAAAGACGCGTCCGACATCAGCGCGTCGGAGATCCGCAGCGCCCGCTCGCGGCTCGCGATTCCGCTGAACAGGCAATGCCCGGCGTTGGACGTGCGGACCTCGCACTGCCGCTTGCGGCCGTCGAGCGCGAGGGCATATGTGCCGAGGGGCTCGCACCAGAAGGCCCGCTCGAACCGCTCACGAAGACGATCGGCGCGCTCGCGCCAGGCCTCCGCCCGTCTCCGCTCGCCGCGGGCCGCGGCCAGATTCGCGGCGCCCGCCCAGGCGGCGTAGGCGTAGCCCTGGACCTCGCAGAGCGCGATGGGCGGTTCGGCCAGCGAGCCGTCGGCGTGGAAGACCGAATCTGACGAATCCTTCCAGCCCTGCTGCGCGAGCCCCGATTCGGTGCGTCGCGCGTACTCGATGAACCCGTCGCCGTCGACGTCTCCGAACCGATCCATCCACTCCAACGCGGCAGTGAGGTGCGGCCACAGCCCGTCGATGAACTCCCGATCGGCGGTCCGCTCGAAGTAGGCCTCCGCGAGCAGCACGAACAGCGGGGTGGCGTCGGCGCTGCCGTAATAGCGGCCGAACGGAATCTCGCCGAGCGCCGCCATCTCGCCGTCACGCATCTCGTGGAGGATCTTCCCGGGCTGGGCGTCCTGCGCGTCCGACGCGGTCGTCGCCTGCGTCGCGGCCAGGAACGCGAGCACGCCGCGGGCGATCTCCGGGGCCGCCCAGAGCAGCTCGAGCGCCGTGATGATCCCGTCGCGGCCGAACGGCGTGCTGAACCAGGGGATCCCGGCGTAGGGATACGGGCCGGCCGGCGTATCCGTGATCATCATGCGGAGATCGGACGTGGACCGCCGGATCCACTGGTTGAACCCGGCATGCGAGCTCGTCACGTCGCACTCGCGATCACGCCCGGCCACCATCGTGCGTACCGACGTCGACACGAGCGCGTCGTAGCCCTCGATCCCACGGGACTCGGCGCCGACCTCGCAGGCGATGTGGACCTCGAACTCCACGGCGTCGCGGGGATCGAGCGAGATCGTGAACGAGACGGAGTCCGGGGTCCGCTCCCCGGGAGGCCGATTCCAGCTCACCCTGGTGCGGCGCTCGACGTCGTCGCGGCCCTCGTACCGGAGCGTCACCTGGCCGTCCGTCGTGGCGCTGGGGAGCCGGCGCCCACGCCGCTCGCGGCGGATGCCGCGGACCTCGAACACGTCGGCGAAGTCGCCGTCGAAGGTCAGCGTCACGGGCACGTCGATGGCCGTCAGCGCGTGGTTCGTGATCCGGAGCCGCTCGACGGACGTGCCGCTCCACAGGACGCGCGAGCGGAACAGGTGGATGGAGCCGCGGGGGACGAGGACCGTGCCATTCCTCACCAGGTCGGGATTGGTCAGGTCGACCGCGAGCCGCATGTTGTCATCGCTGATGGTCGAGTTCAGGAGGAACGGCCGCCGGCCCGCGAGCAGCAGCTCGGATCGGGACAGGAAGCGCGTGCCGGCGTGGTAGAGCCCCTGCTCCCCGGCCCCGGCCAGTGTGATGTCGCCGTGGGCGTCGAACACGCCGAACGTGTCGCCGTGCTTCAGGACGCGCAGGGGAGCGCCGACGCGATCCGCCTGGGCGACGATCGAATACTGCTCTTCTGCCCGAATGGCGTCCGACACAGGTCACCGGATCAGGCGACGCGGTCGGAGGAACGCGTCTGCAGCTGACGGTAGATCCGCTCGTAGCGCCACGCCATCCGGCTCACGCTGAAGCGGCGGTCGAAAGTCGCCCGGCAGACCGCCCGATCGATGCGATCGATCCCGTGCACCGCCTGCACCGCTTCCTCGACGCTGCTCACGATGAATCCGGTAACGCCGTGATCGATCACCTCCGGCACCGATCCGCCCTCGAACGCGACGACGGGAACGCCGCACGCCATCGCCTCGATCATCACGAGGCCGAACGGCTCGGGCCAGTCGATGGGGAACAGCAGCGCCCGGGCGCCGCCGAGGAACGCGCTCTTCTGCGCCTCCCCGATCTCGCCGATGAACTCGACGAGCGGGTTGTCGAGCAGCGGCCGGATCTCCGTCTGGAAGTAGTCGCGATCGACGGCATCGACCTTCGCTGCGATCTTGAGGGGAAGCCCGCACGCGGTCGCGATGGCAACGGCGCGATCCACGCGCTTCTCGGGGGAGATGCGCCCCAGGAAGGCCAGGTACGATCCGGGACCCGGGCTGAACTGGAGGAGGTCGGTCGGCAGGCCGTGATGAACCGTGGCGAGCCACCGCGCCTGCGGCAGCGGTCGCCGCTGGGCGTCGGAGATCGACACGACCGGCATGTCGCAGAACTCGTCGTAGAACGGCTGCAGCTCCTCCAGATCCAGCCGCCCGTGCAGCGTGGTCACGTGGACGATGCCCGGGAGGCGCCGGAGCAACGGAAAGTGCACCTCTGCGATATGGAAGTGCACCGCGTCGAAGTCGCGGGCGCGCTTCGCGAGCTGCTCGATCATGAGGACATGCGGTGCGAGGTGATCGCGGCATCTGGTATTCAAACGCAGCGCGCGATCGCAGATCGGCACCAGGTTCGCCAGGGTCCGCGAGTCGCCGCTCGCAAACAGCGTGACGTCGTGCCCCTGCCTGACGAGCTCGTCGGTGAGGAAGGACACGACACGTTCTGTGCCGCCGTAAGCCGCGGGCGGCACGCTTTCGTAAAGGGGAGCGACCTGCGCGATTCTCATCGAAATAACGCAGGCCTGCAAGCAGGATACCGCGGCGGCCCGGGCGCGGCCCGAGTGGGCAGTTACTGGATTTCCGCCGGCGACTGTCGCCGGAACCCTGGAGCCGCCGGAAATGCTGAGTCGTGACCCAAGACACGGGGCGTCACATGACCTGCTCGGCTCGTGCAGAAGCCGTCGGGCTCGGGGATCAGGCTGTCTGTGACGCAAGAGGCCGGTGCCACGGGTGAGCCACTGCCACTCATGGGCGGCCGATGCGCAGCACACGCACGTCCGCGGGCGCGACGTCCACCGCGATCCTGACGCCCCCGGCCGCCCGTGTCAGCGCGACCGTCCGTCCGCTCACCAGGTCCTCCGCCACGAGCTCACCAGGGGCGCCGCGCAGCTGTACGTCCGATCTGGCCGAGGCCTGCCGATGGTGATTGAACAGGAACAGCAAGGTCGAACCGCCCGACTCGAGCAGGCGGGCTTCGAGCGGCGCACCGGTGACTGTCACCGGCGCCGCGACGTCCGCCCAGCCGAGGAGGGCGCCGAAGAACCGTTCCCCTTCGGGCGTCGGCGTGGACTGATACGCGGCGCTCACGTAGGAGCCCAGCAGCAGCGTGCGGCCCCTGCCGTACTGCGACATCACCGCGGCCGCGGTCCCGTCCTCGAATCGTGCCACGACGCGGGCCGACGAGGTCAGGGGCTCCAGCACCTCCTTGTACCAGCGGGCAGGAAGCCGATCGCCCGGCTTCACACCCGCCAGGCGGCTGTCCGTCCACTGGATGACGGCGCGCCCCTTCGGCGCGGTCTCGACCGCCACCTCGCGTGCGCCCATGACCTCAGCGAGCCCCATGCCGGGCACACGCTCGGCGGCATAGCCCCGTTCGTTGTTCCAGCCGAGTCGAGCCTCGGCAACGAGCGTGCCTCCGCTCTCGACGTACTCGCGCAGCGCGCCCGCCGACTGCTCCGGCAGCATCGGCGGGTACGGCAGGATCACGAGCTTGTACTGGCCCAGCCGGCCGCCGCCGAGATGATCGATGTGGACGAAATCGACGGGCACCTGCCGCGGAAAAAGCGCGCGGTGCACGCCGAGCAGCGAGTCGCGCTCGATGCCCGCGACTTCCCCCTGCGGCCCGCCGTAGGCGGTCGCCCGCTGACGCCCGCCCACGAAATGCGCGAGCGGGTTGTAGACGATCGCCACTTCCGCGCGCAGCGGGCGGGCTTCCAGGAAGAGCGGCTGGCGCGCGTCCACGACACGGGCGATCGAGCCCGCCATCCTCGCCCGATCCGTGACTGTTCCATCGAGCTGGTTGAGCCCGAATCCTCCCGATTCGTACCCCGAGCTCATGGGATACCACGCGTAGTAGTTCACGCCCTTGGCACCCCTGGCGATCGCCGACCAGGTCCAGATCCGCAGATCCTCCGGCGTGACCGTGGGGCTGACGTTCACCGCGATCGTCCCGAAGCCCCCCTGCAGTTCACCCACCCAGAACCCTGCGCGGCCCTGGTCGTAGCCGAACGACCGGGCGAAATCGAGTAGCGCGGCGCGCCAGTGGACGTCGCGGTCCACGAATGCGGAATGCTTCGGATAGAACGACGTCCCGTAGAAGTCCACCTGCCCCGCCATCGTCCAGTCGTCCGCCTGACCTTCCCAGTGATGCGGGGAGGCGAAGAGCCCCACGCCGGCGGCGTGGCTCGTGACGATCGTGCGCGGCGCCAGGCGCTTGACGGCGTCATAGCGCTCGCGGAGGTCCTCGCCGAGCTTGTCCACGATGAACATCTTCCAGTCGATGTAGTCGGTGTAGGAGAGGATCGTGCTCATGCGGCTCGGCTCGACCTGATCCCAGGACGTGAATCGCCTGTACCAGGCGCGGTTCAGAGCCTCGAGGGATTCGTACTTGTTCTGGAGCCAGCCACGGAACCGCCGCACGGTGTGCGGGCAGAAGCAGAACTCCGGGTTGGGAATCCATGTGGGGTTGGCCCAGTTGATGACGTGCGGCTCGCTCCACAGATCCCATCCGGCGAATGCCTGGCTGCGTCCGGCACGCCCGGCGAGCGCCTCATAGAAGCGCGTGTCGAGGGCCCGAACGCCCGGATGATCGCGGCAGTAGCCGGGTGACGACTCCGGCCGGATGGACTGTCCGTTCGACGAGACGAAGAGCGAGTCGGGATGGCGCTCCCCGACCCAGCTGGGCGCCGAGTCCATGTACACCTGCAGCACGAGCTTCAGCCCTTCCTCTTCCGCGAGCTCGAGCAGCACGTCGAGGGTCTCGAAACGGTAGGTGTCTTCGGCCGGCTGGCCGGAGGCCCAGTCGATCCACGCGCGAACCGTGTTGAAGCCAAGCGCCTTGATCTGGCGAACGTCGGTCCGCCAGATCTCCTTCTTGGATCGCGCCTCCGGCTCCAGCATGGGCGCGCGCGCGCGGCCGCCGCCGTACCATACGGCCATCGGGAAGAAGCGGGTTGTCGCCCGAGCGCTCGCGTCGCGCTGGGGTGACGAGGCCCCAAGCGCGACGACGGCGATCACGGCAAAGCTCAGGAGCCGCGAGACGTGGCCGCGGGCCGGCATGTGTCAGCGGCCTGTCAGGTCGTCGTGGCGATTGGCACGCGCACTTCCGTCCGGATCCAGCGCAGCACCATGTCAGCACCCGTAGCGGTCTTCTCGAACTCGAACGTGAGCTGGTCCACTTCCCTGTCGGCTGGCAGCACGGTGGCGGGGACCTTGACGACGAGCACGTCGGTCGGCGCGAGATCGACGGGCGTGAATTTGCCGTCGGCGAATATGCCAGGCCCATCCAGACCGAGCCTCGAGTTGAAGTGGACCGTCCACGTCTCCGGCCCCGGGGTCATGAACAGCGAATAGGTGCCCGCCGCGAGCTTCTGGCCGGCCACGAGCACGTCCCGCGTCACCGTGATCTCCGTCGCCTCGTTGGCCCCGGTCCGCCAGCGCTCGCCGAACGGTACCAGGGCGCCGCTCTGGCTGGTCCCGAAGATGTTGTCGCGCCCCCGCTTGTAGGGACGCCCGTAAATGACCCGCACGTAGGCATCTCCGAGCGTGATCCGCGCCATCCCGAGAGGACTGGGGCGTCGCGAGGGATGAAGATCCTGTGCCGCCGTGACCAGCGGGGCGGCGAGCGCGGCGGCAATCCCAACGGCGGCAATCCTGCAATGGAACTTCATCAACGCGTCCTCCTCTTCTTCCTGTCGGGTCCTGTCGGGCCGTTATAGACCAGACCGGTACATCGAGACAAGACGCCGGCGGACGGCGGATCCCGCGGCGGATGTGGTCACCGGCCAGGGCGCGTGGCCGCCAGCAGGATGCGGCGTTTCCGTGCGGGGAACCTCTCGATCGCGTACCGGACGGTCGTCCGCGGGATGGCCGCCCCGGTGTCGCGCAGGTACCGCTCCAGGCGTGCCGCGTCGCGCGTGCCCGCCTCGCGCAGCATCCAGCCCACAGCCTTCTGGACGAGGTCCTCGCGGTCCGGGTGCAGGGCCTTCGCAACCTCGTAAGCAGTGTCGAGCGCGTAACCGCAGCGCACCGCCGGGATGAGCGACACGGCGGACGCCCGTCGCACCCACATGCTGCGGTGAGACGTCCACGTCCGGATCCGGGGAATCTGCCGGGGGTGCTGCACGAGGAGCGGTCCGATGAGCGTGCCGCAGATGTGATCGGTGGTTGCCCAGTTCGCCGACAGACCCCTGGCGAGCCAGCTCTTCCAGCGCGGCAGCAGCCGCGGCGTGAACGCCTGGCGATACCTCGCGAGCACTTCGATCCCGACGGCTTTCGTTTCGAGATACGGATCGCCGATCAGCGCGTCGGCGAGCCCCATCGCGTCGTCGACCGTCCACGTCGCACGGTGTGCGGCGTGGATCGCGCGCGCGAGCGCCCGCACGGCGGTCGTGCCCACGTTGTGGAAACGCAGACCGTGTTCACCGCGGAAGTATCTGGCCGCGTCGAACGCGCCGGCGGGCCGGGCCAGACGACGCAACGCGTTCGTGATGCTCGTGCGCGTCGGGCGGCGGATGGCCGCGGCGGCGGCCGGATTGTCGGGGTTCACCCGCAGATGCTAGCCCGGCGATGCCAGCACGCAAAAGCTCTTGCCGGGGCGCACCGCTTCACCACAGAATGCCGCCAGCGCAACCGTCGATCGCTGTCCACTCCAGGAGTCTGCCATGACGAAACCCTCGGCCACGACCCGTCGGGAGTTCCTCCGTGAGGCCGCGCTGTCCGCGCTCGCCCTCGGCGCGGCCGCACGCGACGTGCTCGCGAGCCAGCAGCCGGCCGGTGCCACCGGGCTGCCGACACGGGTACTCGGACGCACGGACGAGCGCGTGTCCATCCTCTGCCTGGGCGGGTGGCACATCGGATCGGTCAAGGATTCGACCGAGGCCATCCGGATCATGCACGCGGCGGTGGACGAGGGGCTCACGTTCTTCGACAACTGCTGGGACTATCACGACGGCGGGGCCGAGGAGGTGATGGGCCGGGCGCTCGCCGACGGCCGGCGGAACCGCGTGTTCCTCATGACCAAGAACTGCGAGCGCGATTACGCGGGCTCGATGAAGTGCCTCGACGACAGCCTCCGCAGGCTCCGCACGGATCGGATCGATCTCTGGCAGTTCCACGAGATCATCTACGACAACGACCCGGACTGGGTCTTCGAGAAAGGCGGCCTCAAGGCGGCGCTCGAAGCGCGGAAAGCCGGCAAGGTGCGCTACATCGGGTTCACGGGGCACAAGGATCCGCGCATCCATCTCTCGATGCTCGAGAAGCCCTTCGAGTGGGACGCATGCCAGTTCCCGGTCAACGTCCTCGACCTGCACTACCGGAGCTTCCAGAAGCAGGTCCTGCCCGTGTGCCTCAAGAAGCGTGTCGGCGCCATCGGGATGAAGGGATTCGGCGGCGGGAACGGCATCGCGGCCGGGGCCGGCCTCACGTCCGCGGAGGCGTACCGCTTTGCGCTCAGCCAGCCCATCGCCTCGCAGGTCGTCGGCATGACGACCCTGGAGCACCTGCAGCAGAACGTCGCCCTCGCCCGGGCGTTCACGCCGCTGCCGGAGACCGAGCAGGCCGCGCTCGCGGATCGTGTCAAGCCGTTCGCCACCGATGGACGCTTCGAGCAGTTCAAGTCGACGCAGACCTTCGATGGCCCGGTTCACCGGCGGCAGCACGGGTTCTCGGCCTGAGGCGCGGATGCGCTCGCTATTGACGGACACGGATTGACGCGGATCGCAGCGGGCTTCACGGGACGCGGACCTGTCCGCCGTAGCCCGAAGGGCGAAGGCTGGATGGACGCGGACGGACTCGCGCGCCGGCTTCACTCTCGATCGAGTACCGCCACCCAGTGCCCGTCGCCGGGGGGTGCGAGATCGGTCCAGCCTCCAACGGTGACGGCCGTGGACGGGGTCCACCGACTGTCGAGGACGTTCAGCCAGCGCGCGCGGAAGGACCCAGCTTCGGCGCGCAGGTCGAGCCGTACCGAACCCGGGCGCGGGAAGTAGACCGCGTACCACCGGCCTTTCCGTCGCATGACATAGGCTTCGTTCGGCTCACGGTCTGCCAGCAGCCGGCTCCCGGCATCCGGCTCCCCCTCCGGCAGATCCACGGCGCCGAGCAGCAGGCCGGCGCTGCGCAGGTTCGCCTGTGCCAGCTCGCTCAGGCCGATGCCGGACGGCGGGCGATGGAATCGAACGGAGCCGGCGCCGCCGAGCAGCCCCCGCCAGAAGCGCTCCACGGCGTCACGGTCAGTGCCGTAGGGTCCTCTATCGGCGCCGTAGATCTTCACGTGGTTCAGGGGCCGGGGCCGCCCGGCAGTGTACCCGCGCACCCACTGCAATCCTTCCCAGTGCTTCTGCCCGCTATTGTGGTTGTTCTGAGAGATGTCGGCGAACTGGTAGAGATCCGGGTGGTCCAGCGTGCGGCGATGCTGCTCGTGCGTGAGGTCGTGCACGTCCCACATCTCGGTGACGTACACGCTGACGCCGGCACCCGCTGCCTTCTGCTGCACGTATCGGGCCCAGTACGCCCCCCATTCCGCCGTCGCGCTCGTCTCGTTGTCCATCGTGTACAGCACGTTGTCGTAGCGCAGCGAGATCGTGAGCAGCCTGTCCACCTGCGCGTGCTGGTAGTTCAGCAGCAGGCGGTTGTGGTCGTGCCCGGGAATCGTGCGGAAGAAGGGATTCTCGTTCCGCCCCGGATGGTTGGGGTACTCGTCGGCGAGCCCGCTTTCCAGCACCGTGTAGTTCACGTTGCTGGCAGGCCGGTAGGGATTTTCCTGCCAGGGGTCGCGAGCGAAGTCGAAGCGGTCCCACAGTTCGACCTGCACCACGATCGCGCGCTCAGCCGCCTCGCGGAGCAGGCCCTCGAAGCGCTGGTAGTAGTCGGCGCTCAGCCGCTCGAGATCGAACCGGCCATCGGGCAGCCGCTCGAACGGCCACACGTTCCCGGCGTCACGCGAGCTCATGGTGTTGCGGATGTAGTTGCCGCCGACCCCGGCCAGCAGATCCAGCTGCTGCGACAGACGGGCACCCGTCCACTGGAAGAGGTTGTCGTCGTCCGAGCCGCCTCGAAGCACGACTGGACGCCCCTTGTACTGCCAGTAGCGCGGGTTCTCCGGCCACGGTTGCACCCGCTCCGCGCCCGGTGTGTTGGACGGGACCGATCCCCCCGTCTGCTCCGGAGGCGACCCGAAGAGCAGCAGGACGGCTGCGGCCGTGACGAGGGGCCTTTCAGGTGGCTGCATGGGCGCCGATCTTACGCTCGAACCGGCCGGGCGTGTCAGCGTGCGGCGGCCTCGGCAATCCCGAGCTTCTCCTGCATCTCCTCGAGTGGCACGCCCTTGGTCTCGGGCACCATGAACGTCACCCAGATCAGCTGGCCCACCATCATCAGACAGAAGAAGAGGAACACCTGCCCCGGCGCGAACGACGCGACCATCCGGGGGAAGAACATCGTGAGCAGCGCCGCGAACAGCCAGTGCGTGAAGCTTCCGAGCGCCTGCCCCTCGGCGCGGTACCTGTTGGGAAAGATCTCGGAGATCAGCACCCAGATGACGGCGCCCTGACCGACGGCATGCGCGCCGATGAACGCGAAGATGCAGGCCGGGACGATCGCGAAGTGACCGGTGAAGAACGCCCACGATGTGAGCCCGAGCGAGGCGATGTAGCCGAAGGAGCCGATGAAGAGCAGCGTCCGGCGGCCGAGGCGATCGATCAGCCACAGGCCGACGAACGTGAAGATGAGGTTCGTGATCCCGATGCCGATCGACTGGAGGAGCGCCGCCTGCGCGCCGAGGCCGGCCATCTCGAAGATGCGCGGCGCGAAGTACAGCACCGCGTTGATGCCCGAGAGCTGGTTGAAGAACGCGACGAGGAAGGCCAGCAGGATCGGCACACGCAGCCGGCGCGTCCAGAAGCGCGTCCCCGCCTGCCTGAGGCCCGCCGACGCCTGAATGGCGTCTGCGGTCGCCTCGACCTCGGCGACTGGCGCGCCCGGACTGATCTGCTGCAGCACGGCAACCCCGGCGGCGCGATCGCCCTTCCGCACGATCAGCCAGCGCGGGCTCTCGGGAATGCGGAAGCACAGGGCCGTGTAGATGAACGCGGGCAACGCCTCGACACCGAGCATCCATCGCCAGGCGTGCTCGCCGACGCCGCCGAGGAGCGCGTTCGACACGAACGCCACGAGGATGCCGAAGACGATGTTGAACTGGAACATGCCGGCCAGGCGTCCGCGCCATTCGGGCGGTGCGATCTCGGCGATGTACAGCGGCGCCGCCACGGTCGAGATCCCGACGCCGAGGCCGCCGATGAAGCGCGCGATGATGAACGTGTAGACGCCCGTGGCCAGCCCGGACCAGACCGCCGAGACGAAGTACAGAATCCCGATCCACAGCAGCGTGGGCCGTCGGCCGAACCGGTTCGCCGGCCAGCCGCCCACGAGCGAACCGAGCACGGTGCCGTACAGCGCCGACGCCATCGCGACGCCATGCAGCTCGGGGCTGAGCGACCAGAGGGCCTGTATGGTCTGCTCTGCGCCCGAAATGACGACGGTATCGAATCCGAACAGGAAGCCGGCGAGCGCCGAGGTGAGCGACCAGAAGAAGATGGCGCCCCTCATCGGCAAGAGTGTCCTGTGTGGGTCCGCATCGGAAGCGGCTCGAGGGCACGCCGACTCACTGCAGCACCGCCATCCAGAGCTCGGTCCTTCCGGGCGCGAACTCCGCCCACACGAGCTCCCCTCGGGACGAGATGTCGAAGGTCACGTCGATGACGCGCATCGGGCCCAGCCGGCCCACATGACGCTCGGCACGGCTCGGCAGGTGGATCGACCATAACTCGCGGTACTCGCGGGAAACGCCGGGACGGAAGAAGTAGAGCTGCGATCCATCCGGCGACCAGACCGGATGCTGCCCATCCGTGATCCGACGGCATTCAGCCGGTTCCGCCGGGCAGACGTGGATCGCGCCGCCGCTGTCACCCGCGATCTCGCTGCTCACGGGGGACCAGCGCGGGTTCCGGATCGCCAGCCCGAGCGCTCGCTCCGAGCCGCTCTCCATGTCCTGGACGATCGTGACTCCACCGCGGTCGCGCGTGAAGTACACGAGGAACCGGCCGTCAGGGCTGAACATCGCATTGGGGGCCCGGTCCCAGTCGAGCGGCGCGAGTTCCTGCGAGGCCCCGCCGGCGACGGGGATCTGGCGAAGGGACCGGGCCGGCATCATCTGGTAGAACGCGAGCGACCGGCCGTCCGGCGACCACCTCGGCATCGTATTGATCTCGCCCCGGCGGTCGGTGAGCTGCCGGAGATTGCCCCCGTCGCGCGCAACGGTGAACACGTGGCCTGGGCCTGCCGGGCTCGGCCCGAAGAACGCCAGCGTGCTCCCGTCGGGGGAGAAGCGCGGCCAGAGAACGGGCTCGCGTCGATCCATGATTACGCGCGAGGCTCCGGTCTCGAGATCCCGAACGTGCAGCCGCCACGAGTTGCGCACGTTCGTATAGAGGAGCCGGTCCCCGGCGGCCGTCAGATCCGGCTCGAGGTCATCGCCTGCTCCGGAGGTGATGGGCTCGGCGGCGCCACCTGCCACGGGCACACGCCACAGAGTGCGGCTGCCCGTACGGGCCGATGAGAACACGATGTGCCGGCCGTCCGGCGTCCACGCCGGAGAGCCGCCCTCGCACATGTCGTCGGTCAGGCGGCGCGCCTCGCCGCCCTCGGCCGGCACCACCCACAAGTCGCCGTTCGGTCCCAGCTGCGCGCGAAAAAAGGCGACCATCCGGCCGTCGGGCGAGATGGCCGGCGTGTACGGCAGAGAGTAGGCGCGCGGCGGAAACCCAGTGACCTGGCGGGGACCGCTGCCGTCGTCGATCACCACCCAGAGCGTGTCGTCCTGCTCGAATACGATCGTCCGGCCATCGGCCGCCACGTGCGGGTTCATTCCCGCCGGGACGATCTGTCGGGGCGGGCCACCCAGCGGCGACACCGACCAGATGCCGGCGCCCTGACGTGCGAAGACGACGAGGTTACGGGCCGCCGCCCAGCGCGGCCGCATCGCGGCCGTCGGGCCATCGGTAATCTGCACGGGATCGCCTGATTGCAGGTTCTTCACCCACACCTGTGGAACGCCTGTCGCGTCTTCCTGAACGAATGCCATGAAGGCGCCGTCTGGAGAGAGCGACCCGGACCGATGCGCGCCCGGGAACGTCGAAACGAGCTGATACCGGAGGACCGACGGGTTGTCGCTGAAGGTCCCTCGCAGGAACACAGCCAGCGGAATCGTCGCAGCCGCAACCGCTCCAGCGAGGGCCCAGCGGATCCAGGCAGCAGCCAGTCGGCCTCTTCCCTGGGACGGCTCTGGAGCGACGGAGGCGCGACCCGAGGCGACCGTCGAGGCGGCGACGTCGAGCGCGGCCTCGACTTCGGCCGCGGTCTGATATCGATCCCCCGGATCCTTGGCGAGACATCGCGAGATCACCGCGGCGAGCGGCGCCACGACCGCCGCTGGCAGCGGCGCCGGTGCATCCTTGACAATCGCGACGGACAGGTCCAGCGTCGTCTCGCCGTGAAACGGGCGGCGCCCGGCAGCCATCTCGTAGAGCACGACGCCCAGCGACCAGACATCGCTCGCGGGCGTGGCCGGGCGACCGGCGAGCAGTTCGGGAGGCATGTACGGGAGCGTGCCGGAGATCGTCCCCGTCTCACCCACGGCCTCACTCGAGCGGGTCAGCTCCTCCACGCCGGCGACGGGGAGCCGCCACGCGAGACCGAAGTCCAGGATCTTCACCAGACCCGCCTCAGTGACCATCACGTTCCCGCTCTTGAGGTCCCGGTGCACGATGCCGTGCTGGTGTGCATGGGCGACACCGGCGGCGAGCTGCGCGCCATACCGAAGCACCCGTTCGACCGGCAGGCCACCCGGGGGAATCAACGCCGCGAGCGTCTGCCCCCGAATCAGCTCCATCACGATGAAGTGCCGGCCCTCGACGTCGCCAACGTGGTGAATCCCGCAGATGTTCGGATGGCTGAGCGACGAGGCGTGCCGCGCCTCGCGCAGCAGATCCGCCGCGGTCCAGTCGGCGCGGTCCGGGAGGTCCTCGAGAACCTTGATGGCGACCTCTCGTCCGAGCGTCAGATCGCGCGCACGGTAGACGATCCCGGCACCGCCCTGGCCGGCGCGCGACACGATCTCGTACGAGCCTAGGCGGGCGCCGGGCTCCAGCATCATGAGGAGACCGGCATTATACGGCCCGGGGGAGTACCAGCAGCCGGTTTCGAGCCCGATCAGTGCACGGGACCGGCTCGTTTCGGACGAATCGGAGGTGGGCGAGTCCACCGGGGAGCGCCGGTCTGCGCGAGCGTTGGCGGACTCGGCCCGCTCACTGCAGGCCGCCGCGAACGGACGTGATGCGCTGCGTGTTGAAGCCGAGCCAGTGCATCCGTCCTATGTACCGGGCGTGCTCGACCTTGATGCACCGGTCCATGACGACCGAGAGACCGCCGGCCTCCGCGATGCGCGCGCCTTCCTCGTTGATCACGGTGAACTGGCACCACAGGCTTGTGGCGCCGATGGCGACGGCGTCCCGCGCGATCCCGGGCACGGCATCCGGCGCGCGGAAGACGTTCACGATATCCACCGGCACGGGCACGTCGGCGAGGCTCCTGAAGCTGTTCTCCCCCAGGATCTCCGGCTCGCGGGGATTCACGGGAATGACGCGGTAGCCATGGCGGCGGAGGTAGTAGCCCACGAAGTAGCTGGCGCGCAGCTCGTTCCTCGACAGCCCGACGACTGCGACGGTCTTCGCGGTGTGGAGCACGCGCTGGATCGTCAGCGGATCCTGGTAGCGGCCCAGGTCGAAAGCCGGAGTCATCGCGCCGCCGCCCCGGCTGCCGCCGCCGCGCCCACGCTGGCAAATCCCTGCTCGAGGTCCCAGATCAGATCGTCGATCGACTCGATGCCGACCGAGAGCCGTATCGTCCCCGGTCCGACGCCCGCGGCGCGAAGCTCGGCCTCGTTGAGCTGACGGTGCGTCGTGCTGGCCGGGTGAATGATGAGGCTCTTGGAGTCGCCGACGTTCGCCAGGTGCGACCACACGGTCACGCCACGGATGAAGTCCTGCCCCGCCGCGCGGCCGCCCTGGCAGTCGAACGAGAAGACGGCCCCCGCGCCCGCCGGCAGATATTTCTCCACGAGCGGCCGATACCGGCTCGACGGAAGACCGGGGTAGGTCACGTTCGACGCCAGCTCGTGCGACTCCAGGTAACGCGCCACGGCCAGAGCGTTCTCGACGTGGCGCGTCATCCGCAACGAGAGCGTCTCGAGCCCTTGCAGGAACAGGAAAGCGTTGAAAGGGCTCATCGCCGCGCCGAGATCGCGCAGCGTCTCGGCCCGCAGCTTCATCAGATAGCCGTACATGCCGAACGTCTCGTGGAACTGCAGGCCGTGGTAGGCCGGCGAGGGATCGGCCACGACCGCGAAACGGCCGTTCGACCAGTTGAAGCGGCCGGAGTCGATGACGACTCCGCCGATGCTGGTGCCGTGGCCCCCGATGAACTTCGTGGCGGAGTGGAGCACGATGTCGGCGCCCCACTCGATCGGACGGCACAGGAACGGTGTCGCGAACGTGTTGTCCACGAGCAGCGGCAGCTCGTGCTCGTGCGCGATCGCGGCGATCGTTTCGATGTCGAGCACATTCCCGCCGGGGTTGCCGATCGTCTCCGCGTAGAACGCCTTCGTGCCGGGGCGAACGGCCGCCTTCCACGCGTCCGGGTTGTCTGGATCGACCCAGGTCAGCTCCACCGACATCTTCCGGAGCATGTGCTTGAACTGGTTGACCGTTCCGCCGTAGAGGGCAGACGACGACACCACGTGGTCGCCGGGCGTGAGCAGCGTGAACAGCGCGGCGGCCTGTGCCGCGATCCCGCTCGCGAACGCGACGGCGCCGCAGCCGCCCTCGAGGTTCGCCATGCGCTCCTCGAACACGGCCACGGTCGGGTTCATGATGCGCGAGTAGGTGTTCCCGTACTCCTGCAGGTTGAAGTACGCCGCGGCCGATTCCGGATCTTCGAACACGTAGCTCGTCGTCTGGAAGATCGGCACGGCGCGCGCGCCGGTGTTCGGATCCGGGCGCTGCCCGGCGTGCACCTGGCGGGTTTCGAAGCCAAACTGGCGGGATTCTTCCATGCTGACTCTCTCCTGAACACGCGACCCTTCCGGTGCAGGCCCGCGGCTCCAGCGAAGCGGAAGCCGCCAGAAACGCCCGGATCATCGGCGTCCGTCTGGCCGCTTCTTTCCCCCGGGGCTCCGGTCCGGACCAAGGCTCGGCCTCGCGGCGGCACCACGCCCCGCGCCACGCCCTCGCACGCCCGCGCCCGCCCCCGCGGGACTATCGCGCCAGAAACGCCTGGATCATCGGCGTTTGTCTGGCTTCCTCCAGCAGAAAGCAGTCGTGGCCGTAGGGCGCCTCGATCACCTGCAGCTCCACGTCTTTCCCGCCGGCGCGAAGCGCCTCGGCCAGCTCTTCGGAACCCGAGGGCGGGTACAGCCAGTCGGAGCTGAAGGCGATGAGGAGCGTCCTCGCCGACACGTTCCGCACTGCGTGCGCAAGGCGCCCGCCGCCGTACTGGCGCGCCAGATCGAAATACGAGAGCGCACGCGACGTGTAGAGGTACGTGTTGGCGTCGAACCGCTTGACGAACGAATCGGCCTGGTGGCGCAAATAGTTCTCGACCTCGAACTCGGGATCCGTGAGCACGTACCGGATCTCGTCGGCGAACTGCAGCCGGCGGCCGAACTTGGCGTTCAGCGCGCCGGCCGAGAGATACGTGACGTGCCCGACCATGCGGGCGACGCCCATCCCGGCGTTCGGCGCGCGGCCCGTGCCGTAGTAGTGACCGCCCTGCCAATCAGGATCCGCGGTAATCGCGTTGCGCGCGATGGCGTTCCACGCAACGCCCTGCGGGTGGAGCGCGTGCGTGCTCGCGATCGGGATGATGGCGTCGACGTCGGCGCCATACAGGACGGCCCACTCCAGCGCCTGCATCCCTCCCAGGGATCCGCCGGATACCGCTGCCAGACGCGCGATCCCGAGCTCCTGCAGGAACGCGCGCTCGGCGCGCACCATGTCCGCCACGGTGATGACGGGGAAGTCTGAGCCGTATGGCCGCCCCGTGGCCGGGTCGATCGACGACGGCCCCGTCGTACCCCGGCAGCCCGCGAGGAGGTTCGTGCTGACGACGAAGAATCGATCCGTGTCAAAGGCCTTTCCCGGACCGATCATGCCGTCCCACCAGCCTAGTCCGCGCCCCCTGGCGCCATCGCGCTCCTCGGCGCGGAACCCGTCCCGCGTGGCCGCTGCCATCGGCGCCGTGGTGTAGCCAGCGGCGTGGGCATCGCCGCTCAGGGCGTGGCAGACCAGGATGACGTTGTCGCGGGCGGGAGAAAGCGTGCCGTAAGTCTCGTAGGCTATCCGGATCGGGTAGAGCTCGCGACCGCAGTCGAGGCGCAGCGGCCTCGGCAGATCCAGGAACTGCGTCTCGACGGTACCCACGGACCCCGCAGCGGCTTTCGAGGCTGGCGTGGTCATCCGGGGATCATATCCCCTGAGCGGGAGGCGCTCCCATCCGCCGTTTCCGCGACCAGCCGCGCCGAACGTTGTATGATCCGAAGCTTCCGCACGGTCGCGAGGGACCTGCAACTGTCATCGAGGGAGCTTACGATGGCCAATACGATCGTGAACAACGGCGTGAACGTGGATGCACTGCTGGCCGCGCGCGAGGCGCTCAAGGCGGCGCCGCAGGGCGCGCAGTTCAAGTGGCGGGCCTCCTGCAGGTGGCAGAACGGCACCCACAGTCAGACGAAAGTCGAGGGCTTCCACGGGCTGGGCCAGGAGCAGAAGCACAAGACGGAGTTCTCGTTCGAGGCCGATCACCCGGAGATCTTCGCGTCCGAGGATCTCGGCGCCACGCCGGTCGAGTACGTGCTCGTGGGGCTGGCGAGCTGCCTCACGGCGGGGGTCGCTGCCGTAGCGCAGAACCGGGGCATCCAGCTCAGGTCTGTCGAGGCGAAGCTCGAGGGTTCGATGGACATCCAGGGCATCCTCGGCATCGACAGCGACGTGCGCAACGGCTACGACGATATCAAGGTCACGTTCCACATCGACGCCGACGCGCCGAAAAAGGAGATCGAGGCGCTCGTCGCCCAGTCCCAGAAGCGCTCCGCGGTCTACGACATCGTCACCAACCCGACCAACGTCACCGTCGAAGTAGTGTAAGAGCGGCCGGATCGCGAGCGCCCGCCTTCGCGGTCGCGGGAGATTGGGCGCGACCGGCTCCGGCGAGGTCCGCCGTAGCTTCAGCGAAGGCGGACGCGTATAAGGGGGGTCCGGGGGACGAACCTGCCGGCGCCGGGGCGCGCGGGGCGCGCCCCCGCCGGAGCGGAGCGGGGCAATGGGGCCCCCGCGAGCGACGGCGAGAGGGGGTCCGGGGGACGAAGTCCCCCGGTGAGTAATGCCGGAACGGGTCACGACTGTCGTCATCGGAGCCGGTCACGCCGGGCTGGCGGCGAGCCGCTGTCTCAGTGAGCGCTCGATCGAGCACGTGGTGCTCGAACGCGGGGACGTGGCCAACTCCTGGCGACGCGAGCGCTGGGACTCTCTGCGCCTGTTGACACCCAACTGGCAGAGCCGGCTGCCCGGCTACGGCTACGCGGGCAGCGATCCAGACGGCTTCATGACGATGGCCGAGGTCATCGACTTCGTATCACGGTTCGCCGTCGTCACCCGCGCCCCCGTGCGCACCCGGACCGAGGTGACCTCGGTCCGGCCAGCCAGCGACGGGTACGTCGTCACTACGCCCGGCACCGAGCTGCGGTGCCGGACCGTCGTGCTGGCGACCGGCGCATGCAACGTCCCGAGCGTTCCGGCCCTCCGCCAGGGCGTTCCAGCCTCGATCGAGTCGCTCACACCGTTCGAATACCGCAGTCCGCAGCAACTGCCGGACGGCGGCGTGCTCGTCGTCGGCGCGTCTGCCACGGGCGTGCAGCTGGCGGACGAGATTCGCCGCTCCGGGCGTCCGGTAACGCTGTCGGTCGGCGAGCACGTGCGGTTACCGCGAATCTACCGTGGCCGCGACGTGCTGTGGTGGATGGACGCCTCCGGCGTCTGGAACCAGCGCTACGACGAAATCGACGATCTGGTCAGAGCCCGCGGGCTGCCGTCCCCCCAGCTGGTGGGAACGCCGGAGCGGTCGACGCTGGACCTGAACACGCTGAGCCAAGCTGGCGTCCAGCTCGTGGGTCGGCTGGCGGCCGTACGCGACGGACGGGCGCTCTTCTCGGGCGGCCTGCGGAACCTCTTCGCGCTGGCCGACCTCAAGATGGACCGCCTGCTCGACACTTTCGATGAGTGGGCGCGCGCAACGGGCCGTGATGCGGAGGTCGGCCCGCCCGAGCGCTTCGCCCCGACTCGCGTGCCAGCCTCCACCCGCCTCGACCTCGACCTGCGCGGCGGCGAGATCCGGGCGATCATCTGGGCCACGGGGTTCCGGCCGGACTACAACTGGCTTGACGTGCCCGTGGTCGATCACAAGGGGCACCTGCGGCACGAAGGCGGAGTGGTCGAGGCGCCTGGCCTGTATGCCATCGGGCTGCCCGTCCTCCGCCGTCGTAAGTCGTCGTTCATTCATGGCGCCGAAGACGACGCGCGGGATCTGGTCGACCACCTCGCTCGATACCTGGCCAACCCGACGAGCCATCCGGCGGCAGTTCGCCACCCCACGCCGCGATAAGGCGTGCCGTCGGCCGCGAATCGCAGCAGCCGTTGCTGACAGGAGCCCATCCAACGGCGGGTCTCGCCCGCCGTTGGCGTTATCTCACAAGGCCCGGGAATGCAACCGACGAGGAACTGGACGACCTGCTGCAGTTCGCGCAGGCGCACTCGCCGGTGTGCAACACGGTGTGCCGTCCCGTTCCCGTGCTGGTGGAACGGGTGCCGATGACGCGGGCGACCGGCCCTGGGGCGGCGCCCGGGGCCATCGTTCTCACGTGCCGAACAGGCGCCGCATGACGCGTACGTTCTCGAGGTAGCTCTCGAACACCGGCTGACCTTTCGGGATGGTGCCTTCGATCTGAATCCATCCCGTATAGCCGATGTCGTCGAGCGCCTGTCGGAGAGCCACGAAATCGATGCGCCCCTGACCGAGCAGGAAGCCGTTCTCCTTCGCGGTAGGCCTGCTGCACCTCGGGCCGGCGCAGGTGCAGATCGTTCTCAACGCTTCCCATCGAAACCTGCACGCCGTCGAGCCCCAGCCTCGCCGCCAGCCCAAGGGCGTCAGGCCTGGCGCGCATCCCGATCGACCAGTCGCAGGCGCCGATCCGGAAGCGCGGGTGGGCCTGCCGGGGAACGGCCGCCGCCGCGCTGGCGGCGGGCAGACTGTCGGCCGCGAGCGAAGCGGCAATTCCGAGCAGCTCGCGCCGTGTCCAGCGGCCGCCTGGGCTTCCGGGCATTGGCGTACCTGCCTCAGCGGGGCGGACTCATGAGGAACGCCACGATGTCCGCGACGTCCTGCTCGCCGAGACCGAGCGAGAGGGCGTCCGGCATCAGGCTCGCCGTCAGCGGAACCCGCGTCGTCAGCTCCTCCTGGCGGAGCGTCAGCGGGCGCCCGGAGCTATCGCGGATCGTCAGCGTCTGGCCTGCGGCCTGGAGGAACCCGATCGTCGCCTCGCCGCTGCGCCGGACGAAGACCTCGGCTGCGTATCCGAAAGCGATCCCGGCGTTTGGGTCGAGGATGGCTTCGGCGAGGCCCGCAGCATCGAACTTCCGCCGAATCTCGCTGAGATCCGGGCCCACATCGGTACCGGCGCCGTTGAATCGATGGCAGCTCGCGCAGCTGCCGTAGAAGCGGCCCAGCCCACGGGTCGCGCTGCCCTCGAGGCTCACGAGATCTCCCGGGGCGGCGCGCGGCGATCCGCCGGGGCGCGGGAAGTACGCGCCCGCCGCGGCCCGAACCGGCGCCTCCGGATGGGTGAACACCACGGAACCCACGGCCTCGCGCAGCTGATACGCGACCCGGTTCTGCGCCGCCAGCGCAATGAGCATTCTGGCGCCGACGGCGTCGCGCGCCATGGCCAGCGCCGCGTCGATGCGCCGGTCGATCGGGGCGGCCGGGTCGAGCACGAGTTCCTGGCGTGAGAGCATCTCCTCGAGCGAAGCGGGTGGAGCCGGAGCCGCCGCCGTCACCCACCCTGCGACCGGATATGAACGCCAGTCGTTCGCCCGGCGGTGATTCATCCACCAGGCCGCTGTCGCGGCGACGTCTTCCAGCGGACTGCGAGTCAAGCCGGCCATTGCCGCGGCGGCCCCGGGATCCTTGACGAACGCGAGCGCGGTGAGCGCCTGCCGCCGTGCTTCCGCCGGCAACGACGGCGCCGACGCCCGGATTCTGAACGCATCGATCGCCGCGAGCGGATGCAGCCGCCAGGCGATGCTCGCGAACCGCGCATCCCAGCGCAGCGGATCGGGATCGCCCAACACAGGGAGCAGGGCCGTGTAGAGCGCCTCTTCCTTGCCGGTCGCCCCGATGCCCAGCGCCTCGAGGTACCAGTCGTCGTGTCCATCGTACCGGCTCGCAAGTTCCAGCAGAAGGTCGCGGCTCTCCTCGGCTGGCACGTCGCGGAGCGAGAGTGCCACCTCGCGGCGGACAGCCGGCGATGAATCGCCGGCAAGGACTCGCGCCTCCTCCCGCACGTCGCGCTTCGCCTGGCGCAGTGCGCGGAACGCCGCGATCCGTATCTGCGGATCCGGGTCGGCGAGCAGCGCACGCAGCGCCCGGAGGCCGGCCGGACCGAGCCGGGCCAGCAACCAGACGCCGCGGGCGCGATGGAAGGGATTGGGATCGGCAAGGATGCGTCGAACGGCCGGGAACGTCTGATCGCTGCCGCCCACGAGGCGCTCGAGGCCGGCGGCGCGAACGTTGACGGCAGGACTGAGCAGCGCGCCGACCTGTCCTTCGCGCGTACCGAGATCGATCGCGGGCACCTTCAGCCGTCGGCCGCGGGGCGTGATCCGATAGATGCGGCCGTGGCCACGGCGGTCGTGCATCTGGTGACCGCCGACGATCGGATCGTACCAGTCGGCTACGTAGATGGCCCCGTCCGGCCCGACCGCGACATCGCTCGGGCGGAACCATTTCCTCCGATCCTGATCGACCCGGTCCCAGATGTAGTTGTCGTGCCCGGCGGGCAGGCTCGACAGGAAGTCGAACCGCTCGAGGGCAAAGCCGGCGCCGTGCGGCCGAGGCACATATCCGAAGACGACGTTCCGCCCGGCATCCGCGCTCAGGAGCATTCCGCGATACCGGGTCCCGAGGAGGTCGCTCTCGTAACGGACGATCCCCGCAGGCGCACCGGCGCCGGTATTGTCGCCGGCAGGCAGCACGCCGGGGTCGTCCTGGTGCCAGTGCGCCGCGAACGAGCTCTGGCCGGGGCGGCGATCGGCCTGCCACGTGCGGGTGCCGTCCGCGCTGAAGTAACCGGCGCTGCCGCCCTCCATCAGCCAGGTGGTGCGGCACGTCATGACCTGGTCGTCGTTGTCGTTCTGCCAGAGGTCGCCGAAGGAGTCCACCGCAAGCTCGTACGCGTTGCGGAAGTTGTGCGCGAGCACCGTGAGCGCCGTGCCGTCCGGCGCCATTCGGAGACCCACGCCGCCGACCCACACGCGTCCGTCGTCGCTCGTCATGCCTCCCTGGTTCTTCAGGTTGTACGGGCTGCCGCCCGTGTAGATGCTCCCCGCGCGCAAGGTCCAGCCTGCCCTGTCCGTGACCACATGAGGCCCGGCGTTGCCGGCGTTGAAGTACCAGCGGCCGTCCGGTCCGGCGACCACGGCGTGCAGGCCGTGATCGTGATCGAACCCGCCGAACCCGGTCAGCAGAATCTCCTTCCTTTCCGGCACGTCATCGGCGTCCGCGTCGGTGTAAACGACCAGGTGCGGCGATGCGGAAACGACGACGCGGGTGCCGATGACGGCGAGACCGAGGGGCGCCCGGAGGTCCTGGTCCTGGACGAACACCTTGACCGAGTCGGCGGCGCCGTCGTGGTTCGTGTCCTCGAGCACGAGGATCCGGTCGCCGGCGGGGTGCGTCAGCGGATCGAGCTTTGCCGTGTTGAACTGCCGGTAGTTGACCGCTTCGGCGACCCAGACGCGGCCGCGGGCGTCGACATCGATGTTCGTGGGGTTGAAGAACATCGGCGACTCGGCCCACAGCCGGATCTCGAGATCGTCGGCGAGGACGAAGTCACCGGTGAGAGAGGCTGGCTGTCGTCCAGATGGAGCCGCGAGAAGCGCGCCGCACAGAGTCACCCGAACCACTCGGCTGAGCATCGGCTGACGGATTGTACCCGCACGGACGTCCGTGCTGCGATGTTTCGGGGCGTTCAGTCGAATGCCGGAGCGTCCGTGACGCCGACGTACGGTGGCACTCGCCACTTCGCCAACGCGGCTCGATGGACGCTCAGGCGGATGCCGCGTGCACGTGCTGACCGAGCACGGATGGCCGGGGCTCGATCAGCGCGAGGGCGACGAGGGCCGCCAGCACGTCGTCGAGCGCCACGGCCTCATCTGAGGCCACCGCGGTTCCTCCCGGGATGACGCGGCTGGCCAGCCGGGCCGAGATCCCGGAGCATGCCACGTTCCGCCAGCTTCAGCGAATCCGACGAAGCAGCGCTATGGCGTCGGCCGCCCGGGCGGAAGGAGCGGGCAGAGGAAGAAGTGATCTTCGGGGTCCTGGATGCCGTTGGGGTTGAGATCTTCCCACCACCGGCCGCCGAGGTACTCCGGATCGCCTGGACCGAACTCGGTCTGACCGTCGATCAGCTGCTGGAACTTCCCCTGCATCGGCAGCGGATCCCTCGTCACGAACGTGTCGTAGTAGAGACCCTGGCTGGTGACGTACACCACGCCAGTCGTGCCGGCGCGCCCGCCCTTGGTCGCCACGTTGTCGGCGAGCGCCGCAGACCCAGCCGTCGAGGACGGGGCGGTCGGCTGCGACGAACACGCAGCGGCCGCCAGCCCGAGCGCCAGCAGCGGAACGAACCTCAAGCTCTTGGTCATGTCGTGTGCACCTTTCCACGACGCGCAGGTCGAAGCGCCGTGTCACCAGGTGTTACGCACCGGGCAGGCGACAGGTTACGACCGGGGTCAGGGCTCAGGTGGCGAGAGGCGGGACCAGCGGGCGGACGAAGAGAAGACGGGCGAACAAGAGGCCAATCAGCGCCGCGCACACGATCGGCAGCATATGGCCGAGCAGCAGGTGGAGCGGCGCATGCGAGGGACACTCGAGGCTGATCGTGAGTGCCCCAGCGGCAGCCCCGGCGGTGAACGTCAGGACGGCCGTCATCCCCGCCTGGACCACCCAGCCGCGATTCACGATCCGGATGAGCGCCAGCGTCGGAACCACGGCAAATGCGAGCGTGAAAATCAGGCACTTCGTCCAGGGAACGGGTCCCCAGAGAGCGAACGGAACGTGCCAGACGGATACGGCGCGGATCGCGGCACCTCCCCCCCACACCAGCAGGAGCACGAGCGACAACACGCCACCCACACGCCAGGCCTGGCGACCCGGAATCGACGAAACGATTGCCGCGGCCGCAGCCGTCATCAGGATCACGAAGAGCGAGAGCGCGGCGCCGCCGGGCGCGTCCGAAATGCTCGTGCCCCCCCGCGTGAACACCAGAGCCGATCCCGCGGACCACAGCAGGAACGTGGCGAGCGACCGGCCCGTTCGCGGACGGTTCTGGACCCTGCGGAGATCGTCGACGAGCGTCTCAATCAGTTCATCCTGCTTCACGTCTGATCCTTCAGGCTTCGCCGGAGCGCGGCGTAGCCACGGTGCGCGATCACCTTGACGTTCGAGACGGTCAGGCCGAGCGCCACCGCAACCTCCCTCGCGCTCTGCCCTTCCAGCTTGAGCAGCTCGATCACGCGCCGCTGCCGGCGCGGAAGCCTGGACAATGCCTCGGTCACGCTGAGCGACCGTTCGCCGGAACCACGAGCGGAGCCTGCTGGATCGACGTCCAGTGCCTCCTCGTTCCTGGTTCTGCGCCGCTGCCGGCGCGCGGCATCCACGACGCGGCTGTGGGCGATGGCGAGGAGCCAGGGACGAATCGGTCGTCGGGGATCGTAGGTGTGGCGGGCCCTATGCACCGAGAGCAGGGTCTCCTGCACCACGTCGTCCGCCAGTGTTCCCCCGAGCCGCACCCGGGCGTACGCCCGCACGACCTGCGCGATCTCGCGCAGCGCGGCCTCGTAAGCACGGCTGTCGCCTTCCAGCGCGTGCCGCATCAGCGTGGCGAGACGGTCGAAGTCGGGCTCCTGCAACGCTCGTCCGGTATTACGCTCGCACTGGGCCTGACGGTTACGGCACCCGGCCGTTCGCAGGGGCGGCACGGGGCCGCCGGCTTTGCCCCTCCGGGCCCCTCCGCTGTACCCTACCGGAAATGTTCAATCCGCGCTCCTTAGTCCATAGCCGGCACTGCCGCCTGCCCGCGCTCCTCGCTGCGGTCGCCGGCACCTGGCTCTCGACCTCGTGTCGTCAGGCACCGGCGACGACGCCGGCCGTCCAGGTCTCGGCCGACACGTGGGCTGTCGTCGACGGCCGCCAGATTACGCGGCAGGATGTGGACAAGGCCTACCTGCGCCAGGGCGGAGCCGAGGGCCTGTCACAGGAGGAGGTGCTGGCGGCCAAGCTGACGCTCCTCAACGACCTCATCGTTCAGGAAATCCTCCTGGCGAAGGCGGGGGCGCTGAAGCTCGAGATCACGCAGGGAGAGCTCGACACCGCCTACGCGAACGCCAAGAGGAACCTTCCCGACGAAGCGTTTCAGGAAGAGTTGAAGCGGCGCAACCTGAGCGTCGACGACATGCGCGAGGGGCTCCGCCGCGAGCTGCTCACGCAGAAGGTCATCGAGCAGGAGGTGGGCTCGAAGATCTCGGTCACGGACCAGGAGGTCGCCGACTTCTTCAACGCCAACCGCGGTCAGTTCAACGTCGCGGAGGAGGCGTACCACATCGCGCAGATCGTGGTGACACCGGTGCGCGAGGCACAGCTGTCGAACGGCACCGGCGACGACGCGACCACGCCGGAGGCCGCGGCGGCCAAGCTGAAGATGCTGCTCGAGCGTCTGAAGTCGGGCGCCTCGTTCCGCGACCTGGCGGCCGGGTACTCGGAAGATCCCGACTCCGCCCCGCGCGGCGGAGACATGGGGCTGGTGCCGGTGTCCAGGCTGAAGCAGGCACCGCCAGCTCTCCGGAACGCGGTCCTCAACAAGGAGCCAGGGACCGTCAACGTGCTCAGCGCGGGCGGCGCCCACACGCTCGTGCTCGTCGTGGCTCACGAGAAGGCCGGACAGCGCGACCTGTCCATGCCGGAAGTGCGGGAGCGGATCACGCAGACGCTCCGCGGGCGCCGGGAACAGCTCCTCCGCATGGCCTATCTCACCAACGTCCGCGGCGAGGCGGACATCGTCAACTACCTGGCGCAGCGGCTCGTCGAGTCCCCGGCCGCGGCGCCCGGCCTCCTGCAGTCCGGGCCGCCGAGCCGATAGCCCCGGCGCCGCGAGTCGGGCCCGAGGCTCGTTTCGAGAGCGCTGGTGCGTCGGCGACAGGCGGTACGTCCCGTCGCGAAGTCACGCTAGACTCGCAGCATGGCGCCGCCCAAGACGATCATCGAGCCGTTCCGGATCAAGTCCGTCGAGGCGATCAGCTTCACGACCCGCGACGCCCGTGAACGGGCGCTGGCCTCCGCCGGCTACAACGTTTTCCAGCTGCACGCGGCCGACGTGCTGATCGATCTCCTCACCGACTCGGGCACGGGCGCGATGTCGGCCGCCCAGTGGAGCGCGCTCATGCAGGGGGACGAGTCGTACGCCGGCAGCCGCTCGTTCTACCGATTCGAGCGCGTCGTCCGCGACCTCACCGGGTTCACCCACGTCATCCCGACGCACCAGGGGCGTGCAGCCGAGCGGATTCTCTTTCACACGATCCTGAAGCCGGGCGATGTCGTTCCCAACAACAACCATTTCGATACCACGCGCGCGAACATCGAGGTGGAAGGCGCGGAGGCCCGCGACCTGGTGGTCGCCGAAGGGCGGGAGCCGGCCACGATCCGTCCTTTCAAGGGCAACATCGACGTGGCCGCGCTCGAGCGCCTGCTCGAGTCCGAGGGAGACCGCGTGCCGCTGGTCATGGTGACGGTGACGAACAACTCCGGCGGGGGCCAGCCGGTGTCGCTCGAGAATCTGCAGGCCGTCCGCGCGATCTCCGACCGGTTCGGGAAACCGTTCTTCCTCGATGCCTGCCGCTTCGCGGAGAACGCCTGGTTCATCAAGCAGCGGGAGCCGGGGCAGTCCGGCCGGAGCGCGCGGGAGATTGCGAAGGCCATGTTCGCCCTGGCCGACGGCTGCACGATGTCGACGAAGAAGGATGGACTCGCGAACATCGGCGGCTTCCTCGCGCTGAACGACGGCGCGTGGGCGGAAGCCGCGCGGAACCTTCTCATCCTGACCGAGGGATTCCCGACCTACGGCGGCCTCGCCGGCTACGATCTCGAGGCGATTGCCCAGGGCCTGGAGGAGGTCCTGGACGAGGACTACCTGCGCTATCGAATTCGGTCCACGGAGTACCTCGGCGAAAAGGTGAGCGCAGCGGGGGTGCCAATCGTGCAGCCGGCCGGTGGACACGCGATCTACCTGGATGCGCGCGCGCTGCTGCCGCACGTGCCGCCGCCGGCCCTCCCGGGCGTATCCCTCGTGAACGCGCTCTACCTCGAGGGCGGCATCCGCAGCGTGGAGATCGGCACGCTGATGTTCGGTCGGACGGCGGACGGTCATGAGACGCCGGCCGCCATGGACCTCGTGCGGCTCGCCATCCCGCGCCGCGTGTATACGCAGTCGCACATCGACTACGTCGCTGAAGTCGTGATCGAGGTCGCACGATCGGCACGCACCCTCACGGGGTACCGCATCGTCGCCGCCCCCGCGGTACTGCGGCACTTCACCGCACGCCTGGAGCCGCTCGCGCGCCACTGAGCCCGCCGCCCACCCGAAATGACTTCCATTACGGGCCGGGGACGACGTTTGCCGAGGGGCTGTCGGGCCGCGGTCCGACCGGACACGCCGGGCTCACGATGACGGGCGGCCGCAGCACTGCAGGGGGCGTCTGCAACCGTCAGCCGTGATTACCGGGAGCTCCAGGCCGGAGGACGCTTCTCGAGGAACGCGTCGATGCCCTCGGCGGCGTCCTCCACGAGGGCATTGCACGCCATGGCCTGGCTCGCGGTCACGTACGCCGCGTCGATCGGCTGCTCGAGCTGGCTGTAGAACGTCTGCTTGCCGATCCGGATCGCCGCAGGGCTGCGGCTCAGGATCCTGCTCGCCCACTGCCGCACGCAGTCGTCGAGCGCGTCGGGGCTGACGACCTGGTTCACCAGCCCCCACGCGCAGGCGGTCTGCGCATCGATCGGCTCGGCGGTCAGCAGCATCTGCATCGCGCGCTTCCGGCCGATGTTCCGCGCGACCCCGACGGCCGGCGTGGAGCAGAACAGCCCGATGCCGACCCCTGGCATCGCGAACGTCGCGGTCTCGGCCGCGATCGCGAGGTCGCACATCGACACGAGCTGGCATCCGGCCGCCGTCGCGATGCCGTGGACGCGCGCGATGACCGGCTGCGGCAGCCTCGTCAGCGACATCATCATCCGGCTGCACTCGTCGAACAGGCGCCGCTGCCAGGCCTCGTCGCTCGTGCGGCTCCGCATCTCCTTCAGATCATGGCCCGCGCAGAATCCGCGGCCCCGGGCCGCCAGCACGACGACGTGCACCGACCGATCCGCGGCAATCGCATCCAGCTCGGTCTGCATCGCCCGGATCATGGCCATCGAAAGCGGATTGAACCGTTCGGGTCTGTTGAGCGTGAGCGTGGCTGCCCCGCCCTCCCGCGCCGCGAGGACGAAGGGCTCGAGCGCCTGAGCGGTCGTGTCGCTGCTCATGAATGGGACCCTCCAGAGCTCACGAGATCGCCGAGGCGGACCTCGCCCGCTCGCGAAGCACGAACTTCTGAACCTTTCCCGTTGCCGTCCTGGGCAGCGGGCCGAAGATGACGCTCCGCGGCGCCTTGAAATGCGCGAGCCGCGACCGGCAGTGCTCGATGATCTCCTCCTCGGTCACCGTCGTTGACGGCTTCAGCTCCACGAAGGCGCACGGCGTCTCCCCCCACTTCGGATCCGGCAGCGCCACGACAGCCGCAGCCATGACGGCCGGGTGATGACAGATCGCGTCCTCCACCTCCAGCGACGAAATGTTCTCGCCGCCGGAGATGACGATGTCCTTGGCGCGATCCCTGATCTTGATGTAGCCGTCTGGATGGACCACCGCGAGATCGCCCGAGTGGAACCAGCCGCCGGCGAAGCTGTCCGCCGTCGCCTTGAGGTTCTTGAGATACCCCTTCATCATGATGTTTCCCCGGAACATCACCTCCCCCATTGTTTCGCCGTCCTGCGGTACCGGCCGCATCGTCTCCGGGTCGAGCACGGCCACTTCTTCTTCCACCAGGTACCTCACGCCCTGGCGCGCGTTGAGCTCGGCGCGCCTCTCGGGGTCGGCGCCCGTCCAGTCCGCCTGGCTGACGCAGACCGTTGCGGGACCGTAGACCTCCGTCAGGCCGTAGACGTGGGTCAGCTCGAAGCCGATTCGCTCCATCCCGGCCATCAGCGCCGCCGGCGGAGAGGCGCCGGCGACGAGGCCGTGGACGGTGTGCGTCAGCCCGGCCCGCAGCTCCGGTGCGGCATTGAGCAGCGTGCTGTGCACGACGGGTGCCCCGCAATAATGCGTGATCCGGTGCTCTCGGATCAGGCGGAAGATGGTCGCCGCGTCCACCTTCCGAAGGCAGACGTTGGTGCCGGCGACGGCCGCCGTCGACCACGGAAAGCACCACCCGTTGCAGTGGAACATGGGAAGTGTCCACAGGTAGACGGCATGCCTGGGCATGCTCCACGTGAGGATCTCGCCCAGCGCATTCAGATACGCCCCGCGGTGGCTGTAGACCACGCCCTTCGGGTTCCCGGTCGTCCCGGACGTGTAGTTGACCGCGATGGAATGCCACTCGTCCGATGGCGGCAACCAGGCGTATTCCGGGTCGCCCGACGCCAGCAGCGCTTCGTAGTTCATCGCGCCGATGCACGTCCCCGGCCCCCGGTATTCGGGATCGTCCACGTCGATCACCACCGGCGCGGTTCCCAGCGACGGCAGCGCTGCGGCGACGGTCCCCGAGAACTCCCGGTCGACGATCACGACCCGGGCCTCACTGTGCGCGAGCATGAACGCGATCGAGCCCGCATCGAGGCGCGTGTTCAGCGCGTTCAGGACGGCGCCGGCCATCGGCACGCCGAAGTGGCACTCGTACATCTCCGGGGTGTTGCTCAACATCGCCGCGATCGTATCGCCGGGGCGGGTGCCGAGGCGGACCAGCGCCGAGGCGAGCCGCCGGCACCGCACGAAGGTCTCCCGCCAGGTGAACCGCCGGGACTCGTGGACGACGGCGGGCCGGGCCGGGAAGACGTCAGCGGCCCACGCGAGGAAGGTCAGCGGCGTCAGCGGCGCGTAGTTCGCGCGCGTCTTGCGGAGCGCGAGATCGTGATCGGTTCCGTCGGTCGAAGCCATCTGTCCCTCCCGTGACGCAAACTGCCGGCAGCCAGGACGGGCGGACGACCGGCCAGGCCTGGGCGCCGTGAGCGCCCCGTGGACTAGCGCCAGATATAGCTGCGGCGCGCACGCACGTCGGCGCGGCTGCGCTTCACGCGCACCTCGAGGGTGTGCACGCCCGCCCGCTCGACGCCGCGCGGGATGAAGTAGAGGACGTAGCTCGAGCGGAAGTCCTGCAGCATCCGCCTGAACCTCGACGCGAGGTTCTCCCCCGGCTTGACCGCCGTGACCATCCCGCCCGTTTCGTGCGCCACCCGCTCGAACAGCGCCCCGACCGTGTCGGAGCCGGGCCCCGATGACGAGGTCCGGAAGCGGAGGGCGGGATCCCCGGGCGTGGGCGAGCCCAGGATCACGGCCACGGTCGGCGTGCTCCGCCGCGCCATGTCGAGCAGCGTCTCGACGTCGCTGATGCTGCTGCTGTCCTGGCCGTCGCTGAAGAGCACAATCAAGCGCCGCCGGCCCGGAGCGTCCGGCCCGGTGAGTGCCACAGCCAGGCCGTCGAAGACCGCGCTGCTGCCTTCGCCGCGGAGTGAGACGAGTGCGCTGTCGACGGCTGCGGCCGGCTGATCGAAATCGACGAGGCGGCGGATGCTCATGTTGAACGTGATGAGACGCAGCCGGTCGCCCGCGAGCAGGTCGGCCCGCACCTGCCGCAGCGCCCGACGCAGCTCGTCGAGCACCGCACCCGTGACGCTCGCGCTCACGTCGAGCAGCATCGTGACGTCGATGGGCAGCCTCTCGTAGGCGACGTCGGCGATCTCCTGGGGCACCCCGTTGTCGAGGAGCTCGAAATCGGCCGCTTTGAGGCCCACGACGGGGCGCCTGTCCTGTTGGACCGACGCGTCGACCGTCACGAAGTCAGCTCCCGCCCGGAACACCGGGGGCTGATCCTGCGGAGCCTCACCGTTCGCGGTCGCAGCCACGCCCCCCAGCCACGCGACAGCGATGAGCGAGGCGACAGCGCGGCCGGTCACTGCCCGAGCTCCCGCAGCCTGGCGGAGATCGCCGGATAGGACCGGTAATCGCCGAGCCAATACGTCCACCACGGGTCGTACTGATCGGCGGGCGCCGTCTGCACGGCTTCGGCGAGCGCAACGGCCTCCTCGCGGCTGCCCTGGCTGACCAGCAGTGTCATGAGGGCGACGCGGGCCGACTGCGCTCCCGGCCAGGTGACCAGCGCCTGCCGGAAACTCGCCGCGGCGTCTTCGGCGCGGCCCAGCTCCCGAAGGACCCGGCCGCGGATCACGTGGGTGAAGTACTGGATTTCCAGGTCGGAGGATGGCTTCGCGATCCCGTCGAGCACGGCCAGCGCCCGCTCCGGCTGGCCCAGACCGTGCAGAAAACGCGCGCCGCGGACGCGCGCTTCCGTCCCGGTTTCGGGAAACTTCATCGCGTCCTCGTACCGGCTGACGATCTCGGCTTCCTGCGCGGCGGTCGTCCGGCCGCGCAGCCACTGCTGTTCCAGCGCGAACGCGTGGGCGAGGTGGAGCCGGGCGCTGGCGGGGCAACGCTGCAACGCCCTGGGAATGAACTGCAGCGCGTTCTCCGGCATGAACAGCCCCTGGAGTGCGGCCGCTTCCGTGACGAACCACCAGCACTCGAACTCGTCGGCTCCGCCGGGCTCTCGAAGCCGCACGTGGTACTCGGCGAGCAGCCGGCCGGCCTCGTCGCGTGCGTCGCGGACGCTGCTGCGCAGGCCCGCGAGCGCGAGCTCGAGAGCGAACACGGCCGTGCGGCGCTTCTGGTCGGGCCAGGGGCCATCCGACATCCGGAAGTCGCGAATCAGCGGTGTCAGATCGGCGCGTAACAGCGCCTGCTGGAAGGCCTCCCGGTCTCCCCGATCGAAGACGTCGGCGAGGGCGACGACCTCCGGCGGCACGACTCGCGGTGGCGGTTCGGCGGGAGCCGCCGGCACCGGGCTGGCCGACGGCGCGGGCGCGTCCGCCGCAGGTGCGCTCGCGCCGCGCTTTGGAATCATCACCCAGCGGCGGCCGCGTATGGTGACGTTCGGACGCGTCACCCTCACCGAGACCTCGTGAGTCCGGCCGTCACGGTCTTCGTCAGCCGGCTCGACGCCCAGGAGGTAGTAAGAAGACAGCTCGTTCCGGATCCGCTCCAGCGCGGGACCGGCGTTGCCGCCCTGCACGGCGAACAGCGCGCCGCCGGCGGCGCCCGCGAACTGCTCGAGCCACCGGGCGAGCACCGCGCTCTCGCGGGCGCGGTTGTCGAACGTCCGGTCCCCGCGGCGCGTCTCGGCCGCGAACCGATCGTGGACGCTGGAGTCGATGAAGAGCGTGTAGATGGCCGTGTTGGCGCCCGCGGCGGCCCTTCCGACGTGCAGGCCCATCGACCCGAGGTTCGGCCGCCCGCCCGGGCTGTCGCTCGCGACCATCCCGCCGCTGACGAGAATCAGCGTCTTTCGTCCCGCATAGCCCTGCATCTGGTTGACCAGCGTGAGGAGCATGCCGAGGCTGGCCGCGCCCTGCCCCTCCAGATACACGGCCGTGCTGGTGACCTCTGCGAGGAGCTGATAGCGGCAATTCGGATCGGGATCCCGTCCGCACTCCCTCGCCACCACAGTATCGAGCGTTGGACCGGTGCCCACGGTCATGTCGCGGGTCATGTCGATGAGCTCGGTCGGCCTCAGGTGGAACAGGCTGAGACCAGCGCCTTCGCTCTGACCCACGATGGTGGTCAGGGCTCGAAGGACGGCGGCATGATCGGTGGTGGGCGGGATCGAGGCCCCGTTCGGAAAGACAGACAGGCCCACGTGATCATCCGGCTGCAGCCCGCGCACGAAGTCGTCGATGTGCTGGATGACGTCGCGCGAGGCGGTGGCGTCGAAGCTGATGCAGTCGACGGCGAGCATGATGACCCGGCCCGGCACCGCCGACCCGGGACTGCCCGTGAAAGCCGCACGGCCCTCGGCCGTGTCGCTGCGAATCTGCTCGGCCGTCAGGACCCGCCGGCGGCGGCCGTTGATGGTCACCGTGAACGATTCCGGCCCGAGACTTGGGACTGGCTGGCCCGACCGATCGATCACCTGCACGTCGACGGCGACCACGTCGACCGCCACTTTGATTCGTGCCGGCGGCGGCTCCTGGGCCTGCTGCGGCCCCGCCTGGAGAGTCGTCGCGGCGCACGTCAGCCACGTGGCCAATACGCGAGCAGTGTCACACCCCGGACGTCGCATGGCTGCAGAAGTGGATGGTAACTCAGCCCGGCCGCATCCGGGAGAGGCCGCCTCGGGCCCCGGTCGAGTTCGCAGGCCTGCCGTCCGCACCGAACCGGGCCCCGGCCGCTGCTACTGCCGGGCGAACACGACGCGCCCGTCGAGGATCGTCAAATCGGCGCGAATCGAGCGGAGCCGCTCCGGCTCGCACGTCAGGAGATGGTCGTCGATCACGACGAAGTCGGCGAGCTTGCCTGGCTCGATGGAGCCGCGGTTCGCCTCGTCGAAGCTGAATCGGGCCGCGTCGCGCGTCATCATCCGCAGCGCAACCTCCCGCGACACGGCCTCACCCGCACTCACGACCCGCCCGGCCTCCGTCCGACGTGTCGTGGCCGCGTACATCGTCAGGAACGGATTGAAGGGGTTCATCGCCTCGTCCCGGTCGAGCCCGAACATGTGATCGGTATTGATGGCGACGTCCACGCCGGCCTTGCGCCAGGTTGCGAGCCCGACGAAGTGCGCGAGGCGCTCGCGTCCGAGAGCTTGCGACAAGGCATCGGCGTCCTTGTAATACCAGGCCGGCTGCGTGTCGACGAGCACGCCCAGCCGCGCGGCGCGTGCGGCCGTCTCGGGTGTGACGAAGTAGGCGTGGATGAGGGTGTGCCGCAGGTCTCGCGGCGGGCCGGCGCCCTGCGCCCGCTCGATCGCATCGAGGACGACCTCGACGCCGGCATCGCCGGTCACGTGCGCGACCATCTGCCAGCCGCGCCGGTGACCGGCCGCGATCGCCTCGGCGATCCGCTCCGGAGTGAGGGTCAGGAAACCCCGATAGCTCGCATCCTCGACCGCATAGAGCTGGCGTGCGCCGAGCCCGAACGGCTCTTTCATGAAGGACGTCCCGATGAGGATGCCGCCATCGGCCACGATCTTGAGGGGTCCGACTTTCAGCCAGTCGTCGCCGCTTCCGAACCGGAACGGCAGGTCGTCGATGAACTGGTGCAGCCCGTCGGGTTCCTGTGCGGCCGGCAGCCGGATCGTGACGCTCGACCTCACGCGAAGCCGGTCCGCCCGGCGCAGGGTCTCGTAGACGCGATAGCCTTCCACGGAGGCGCCGCGTTCGATGACGCTCGTGATGCCCGCGGCGAGGTACTGACGGTGCACCCGTTCGAGGGCGTCGGGTGAGGCACTGGTCGACGCGGGACGGAAGCGGTCGAGCAGGCTGCCGACGTTCCGCAGCAGGCCGGTCGGGTGGCCGGCGCCATCCTTCACGATGGCGCCGCCGGGTGGATCGGGCGAGGCGCGCGTGATCCCCGCGGCCCTCAATGCCGCGCCGTTGAGCACGAACGCGTACGCGCCGTCGACGACCACCGGCCGCTCCGGGGCCGCGGCGTCGAGCTCCTGGCGGGTCGGGAACCGGCGCTCCCTGAGGCGCGTCGGGAACACGCGCGGCGTCCAGATCCAGGCGTCCCGCGCGCCTCGTGCGGCGGCATCGCGGATCCACGCCTGCAGGGCCTCGATCGAGCGCAGGTTCCGGAAGGGCTGGACGGCCTCGGCCTCCGCCACGCCGAGCGCGTGCACGTGCGTATCGATGATGCCGGGAATCACCGTCCGCCCGCGCGCCTCGATCACCCGCGTGGTCGTCCCGACGTGCGCGCGCACGGCCTCGTTCGAGCCGACCGCGATGAATCGGCCGTCGCGGACGGCCAGTGCGGTTGCCACGCGAAAGCCCGCATCCACCGTAACGATGTGGCCGTCGAGGAGCACGAGATCGGCCTCGGGCGGCTGGAGCCGGCCGGCGGGCCCGGCAGCGACCGCGGCGATGATCAGTACGGCGAGGCCACGCCCGTTCAGCACGACATCCACTCCTGCAGGCCCGCCGCAACGAACTCGTCGTCCGACAGATGCGGATAGGCCCGGCACACGCGAACGATCTCGGCAGCCTGGCCGGGGCTCAGCTTCTCGTCGGGATCGAGGCATCGCGCGCTCGCCAGGAGACCCTGGCGCCGCAGCATCTCCTGAATCCCGGCGACGCACCCGGCGAAGCCATGGGCGGCGTCGAAGAACGCCGCGTTGGCGTCCGTGATCTCCGCACCCTCCCGCAGGAGGCCGACCGGGATCTCACCCGCCCGCGCCGCCGCCTGGCACCGACCGAGCAACCGCACGGCGCTTCGCGTCCACACGGCCCAGTGACCCAGCAGGCCGCCGACGATGTGGCGCTCGACGACGACCCCATCGGGGTGCGAGTCACGGCGGGTGAACCGGAACGGCGTGACCAGGTCGCTCACGATCGAATCGTCGTTCCCCGTGTAGAGCGCGATGTCGTCACGGCCGGCGTCGATGACGGCGCGGACGACGTCGAGCGTCCGGTAGCGGTCGAACGGAGCGATCTTGACGGCGACGACGGCCGGGATCTCCGCGAAGCGGCGCCAGAAATCGTAGGACAGGATACGGCCGCCGACCGATGGCTGAAGATAGAAGCCGACGAGCGGCAGCCGGGCGGCCACCGCGTCGCAATGCGCAATCAACGCCGTATCGTCCTCATCGGCGAGCGCCGCCAGGCTGAGCAGCCCGGCATGATAGCCGAGGCGGGCGAGGAGGTCGGCCTCGGCCAGCGCCTGATCGGTCCTGCCGCAGATGCCGCCGATGCGGATCAGCCGTGTGCCCGAGCGAGCGTCGGCTCGGTCCATCTCCTCGCGTGTGAGCGACAGCAGCGGTTCGAAGAGGCCGACCGACGGGTGGCGGATCGCGAACTGGGTCGTGTGCACGCCGACCGCCAGACCGCCGGCGCCTGCCGCCGCATAGTAGCGCGTGAGCGTACGCTGGCGGCGCTCGTCGAACCGGCCGTTGGCATCGAGCGCCAGCGGGTGCGCGGGGATGACCCGCCCCGCCTGCAGCGCCTGGCGAAGGTCACTGTCCACCTGTTCGCGTCCCTCGCTCCCATTCTGACAGGCTGCGAAAGCAGCCTCTCAGAAATGTCCGGTGCGCGATTCGAAATGAGTCGGCTTGCCGAGGCTCTCCCCGCCACCGCGGACCCAGGCCGCCGTCCACGCCAGCAGGTGCGCGGCGTCGACGCGCGGCGTCCCGAGCAGCGTCCATCCCCGCTCGCCGTTGCTGAGAAGCGCATCGGGAGCCTCGACGCCCGTGAAGGAGACGCCGACCTCCAGGCGCCGGGCCAGCTCCAGGCACGTCGCTCGAACGCTCAGCTCCTCCGGTCCGGCCACGTTCACGATCAGCGCCGGCGAGGAAGCGTGCGCCAGCGCCGCGAGCGCCATCGCGTTCGCGTCGCCCTGCCAGATCACGTTGAAGTAGCCCATCGCGAGATCGACCGGCTCGCGCCGGAGAACGCGGCCGGCGAGGTCGGCGAGGATCCCGTAGCGAAGCTCGGCGGCGTAGTTGAGGCGGAGAATGGCCGCCGGCGTGCCCTGCGCGCGGCTGAAGTGCTCGAACAGGCGCTCCCGGCCAAGCACGCTCATCGCGTACTCGCCCACCGGATTCGGCGGGTCCTCTTCGCGTGAACCGCCGCGGCCGGCGGCCGTGAGCCCGTACACGTTGCCGCTCGAGAACGCGACGATGCGGCTGGTGCGGTAGCGGCGGCAGACGAGGCCGGGGACGTGCGCGTTCATGGCCCACGTCAGCGCCTCGTCCCCCGTGGATCCGAACTTCCGGCCCGCCAGGAAGACGACGTTCGGCACGTCGGGCAGACGCGCGACGGCGTCCTCGTCGAGCAGGTCGCAGCGAATCGTCTCGATGCCGTGCCGCTCGAGCCGCGCCTGCTGCGCGGGGGACGCGAACCGCGAGACGCCGATGACGCGGCCGGATACCCCGGCGGCATCGAGCGCGCGCCGCGCCATCCGGGCGAGGGTCGGGCCCATTTTTCCAGCGACGCCGAGCACGATCAGATCACCGCCGAGCCCGCGGACGGCAGCGACGGCGGCGGGGGAAGGCTCGCTCAGCAGCTCATCGAGCTGCTCGATGTCGCGGATCACAGGCGGGAGGTCCCGGCCGTGATTGGTCATGGACCCGCGGGGGCGCCTGAGCAAGTGGAGTCGTACATGCTCACTTCCACGGGTGCCCGCGGGTCTGGCCCTGCAGCCGCGAAGTTCGGTCGGATGCCGGCGTTCGGTTGCAAGTGGGCTAGCGGCGACAGACCGAGCACGACGGAAAAGGCGGCTGAATCGGGTAAGGAGCGACTGTACATAGGACCCAACGGTGGGACCCAACCATGTTGAGCGGGAGTCCGAAAACGGCGCTGGCGAGCCTAGATCCAGCCGTCACCCCTGTCAATACCCCGAGTCACGCATCCCCCGAGTCACGCGTCGAAGCCGCCTCAGTCCATGTCGGAAGCGGCCCCCCCACGTTCGATTCCGCCGACCGCGATCGAACCCTCGATGTCGGCGCATATCATGGCCTGGCGCATGGCTGCACCTCTTGAAGTGTCGATTCGGCCGATGACGACGGCCGACATCCCGGCGGGGCTGGCTCTGTGCCGTGCCAGCCGCTGGAACCAGACCGATCGCGACTGGCGCCACTTCCTCGCGGCCGCTCCTCGCGGCGCACTCGTCGCTGTGGAGCGCGGCGTGGTGATCGGGACAGTGGCGACGCTGCCGTACGGTCCGTTCGCATGGATCGCAATGGTGCTCGTGGAACCGGCTGCGCGCGGACGAGGCGTCGGCACCCTGCTGCTCGAACGCGGCCTCGACCTGGTGCCGCCCGGCTCGGCGGCGCGCCTGGATGCCACGCCGGCCGGAGAGGTGTTCTACCGCAAGCTTGGGTTCGCCGGCGAGTACGGCCTGGCCCGCTGGTTCAGCGACGCCCGGACGACGACGCCTGCACCGCAGACGACAGACGTAGCACCTCTCGAGGGCAGCGATTGGCCGGCGATGCTCGAGATGGACGTTCGCGCGTTTGGTGCCTCGCGGGCCACCCTCCTGGAGCGGCTCGCGAGCGACGCGCCGGAGTACGCGTGGGCGGTCCGCCGCGATGGACGGCTCGATGGCTATCTCCTCGGCAGGCACGGGCATGTGCGCGAGCAACTCGGACCGCTCGTCGCCCGCTCCGCCGCCTCCGGCGTCAGGCTGCTCGAGGCGTGCCTCGCCGCACACCCCGGACGCGCTTTTTTCATCGACGTCCCGGACGGCCAGCATGCGCTGCGCGATCGACTCGCGCAGCTCGGGTTCGCGATCGAGCGCCCCTTCCTCCGGATGTATCGCGGGGCGCTGACGGCACCCGGGCAGCCGTCGCAGGTGTTTGCGATCACCGGGCCGGAGTTCGGGTGAGCGGGATGCCAGCCCCACTCGCCGATGGCGTCGCGCGGACCACGGAGAGCTCGATGTCGACAGCAGGGGATCAGCGCATGGCCGCGCACGGGTTCGAGGGGCGTTCGACCATGTCAGCCCAGCGACTTCTCGTATCGCCAGGCCTCGAGCGGGAACGTGCCTTCCGCCGTCTCCGCCTGGTTCACCATCGTGCCCGCCAGCTGCCAACCGCACTTCTCGTAGAACCGGGCGGCGCGGACGTTGCCAATCGCGCAGGCGAGCCATGCCCGCCTGACGCCGCCGGCCGCGAGCCGGGCCTCGGCATCGGCCATCAATGCAGCAGCGGCTCCCGAGCCGCGCGATTCAGCGGAGACGAAAAGCTGGTAGAGCTCATCGCCTCGCACGATGCAGAACCCGACTGGCGACCCGGGCGGACCCACCACCCGGATGTCGGGCAGCGCCGCCTCCAGTCTGTCCCGGAAATTCCGCAGCGTCCGGAGCCGCGTGAGGGCCGCCGGCACGATCGGGCCGTGCGACTCGTGCCAGCCGTCGAACCACACGCGTGCGAGGTGATCGATCTCGCGCTCGTCCGCCGGTCTCGCGTTCACGGTCTCACCTGAACTCATCAGAGCCACCACCGGTACGCCCGGGGCGAGCCGGCACAGGCTCGCCGCCCAGCGACGTCGACGGCAGCTTACCGCCCGCAGACCCGCCGGCTCAACGGGCCGGAATGGCGCGCAGGAACAACTCCTGGACCATCTCCGTCCAAAGGCCGTAGACTGTCTACCACCATGCCCAAGACGCCCGACGACCCGCGCCTCGAGCTCCTCCAGGGTACCCTCGACATGCTCATCCTGCGGACGCTCCAGTGGGGTCCCCAGCACGGGCACGGCATCGGCCAGGTCATCAGCGCGAAGACCGACGATCTGCTCAGGGTCGAGACTGGCTCGCTCTATCCGGCGCTGCATCGCCTCGAGAAACGGGGCTGGCTGAGGTCCGAGTGGGCGATCAGCGAGGCGAACCAGCGCGCGAAGTACTACCGGCTCACCGCCGCAGGCAAGGCTCAGCTGGTCCGCGAGCAGGATCGCTGGTCCCAGCTGGTGAACGCGATCGGCCGGATCATGAACCCGGCGCCGGCCCCCAAGGAGTAGGCGGATGCGCCCCGACGATCGCGAGATCGAAGAGGAGATCCGCGGACACCTGGCGCTCAGCGTCAGAGAACGTGTCGAGTGCGGCGAGGATCCCGAAGCGGCCCGGTTGGCCGCGCTGCGCGAGTTCGGCTACATCCCGGCCACCCGCGATGCCATGCGGCGCGTCTGGCGCGGCCGATTCCTCGACGGACTGGAGGCGCTCGCTCAGGACATCCGAATCGGGCTGCGCTCCCTCCTGCACGCCCGGGGCCTGGCGGCCACGGTCGTGGTCACGCTTGCGCTCGGCATCGGCGCCAACGCGGCGATCTTCAGCGTCGTCCGCGGCGTCCTGCTGCGCCCGCTCGTCAACGACGACGAAGATCGCCTGATCTACATACGCCAGAGCGCACCGGGGCTCGGCCACGAGAACATGACCTTCTCGGTGCCGGAGATCCGCGACATCACCTCGCGCACCCCGACCATCGGCACCTTCGGCGACTTCTCCACGGTCCAGTTCACGCTGGTGGGCATGGGCGAGCCGCGCGTCGTGCAGGCCGGAGTCGTGAACGGGTCGTTCTTCCAGGTCATGGGCCTCCGCCCCGTGCTCGGCCGCCTGCTCGACGTGGGCGACGACGGGCCCGAGGCGGCGGGCGCGGCGGTCCTCACTCACCGTTTCTGGACGACCGCGCTCGACAGCGACCCGTCCGTCGTCGGCAGGACCATTCGTCTCGGTGCGCGCAGCGCCACCGTGGTCGGCGTCCTCGAACCGTCCGTGCCCTATCCCGCCGACACGGAGATCATCGCCAACGTGGTCACGAGTCCCCATCACCTGGGAGCGTTGATGGTCACGCAGCGCACGCACCGGATGACGGAGCTCTTCGGCCGTCTCGCGCCGGGAGCGACGCTCGAGGCTGCACGCGTCGAGCTGGTTGCGGCGCACGCGGCGATGATGCAGGCGCACCCCGAGGCCTACTCGACCCGGGGGAACGTCCAGCTCCGCGTGAAGCTGCTCCGCGAGCAGATCACCGCGCCCGCCCGGACCATCCTGCTCGTGCTGTTCGGCGCGGCGGCAATCGTGTTCGTCATTGCCTGCTCGAACGTGGCCAACCTGATCCTGGCGCGTTCCGTACGGCGGGAGGGAGAGCTGGCCGTCCGTGCCGCGCTCGGCGCCGGCCCCGGCGCGCTCCGGCGCACGCTGCTGGCCGAGAGCCTGGTCCTCTGTGGCGCCGGTGCGTTGCTGGGCGTGGCGCTTGCCCGTCCGATGGTCAGCCTCGTCGCGGACGTCGCCGCGAGATTTTCGGTCCGTGCGCTCGAGGTCAGAGTCGATGCGGGCCTGCTGTGGGTGGGCGCCGGCCTGGCCATCGCCGCTGCCGTGCTGCTGGCTTACGTTCCGCGGCTGCCTTCTGCGCACGCGCCGACCGGGTTCGGCCTGGCAAACGGCAGCGTGCGCGTGACGCCGGGCACCAACCGGCGGCTGCGGCTGTTCGCGATGACGCAGATCGCGTTCTCGTTCGTGCTCCTCGCGGGCGCAGCCACGCTCCTGGCAGCGCTCATCGCCGTTCAGACGGCGCACACCGGCTACAACATGCGGCAGGTGCTGGCCGTCGACGTCCCTCCTTCGGCCACGGGCGTCGGAGGCGCACCGGTGGTCGAGTTCGTTCAGGAGGCCACACGCCGCATCCGCCAGCAGCGAGGCGTGAAGGGCGTCGCGGCCGGGAGCTTCGTCCCGTGGCGCGATGCCGGCGCCGACTGGGGGCCGGGCTTTCCATTTCGAGTCGAGGGCTACACGCCCGCGAACGGCGAAGAGAACCCGCGCGGGCGTCTGCGACTGGTCGCACCCGGGTTCTTCTCGGTGGTCGGGATCCCGCTGCTTGCCGGACGCGATTTCACCGACGGGGATCGCGGCGACAGCGGCCCTGTCGTGATCGTCAGCCAGAGCCTCGCACAGCGCCTGTTTCCCGGCGGCGAGGCGTTGCATCGCACGATGTGGTGGACCGACCCGGTCCTCGGAAAGCCGATCGCCCGCCGCATCGTCGGCATCGTGGCCGACGCGGACGACGAGAGCGTCGTGGCGCGGCCGGCGCTCACGGTCTATCACCCCATCTCGCAGATGGGCTTCGCGAGCCGGTTGTTCGTGCATGCGGAGGGCGACCCCTACGCGCTGGTCCCTGCCGTCACCAGGATCATCCGCGAGATCTCGCCGAACCAGCCGGTCGAGCGCGCGGCCACGCTCGAAGACGTGCGCGCGGCCGTGCTGGCCCCCGATCGCCTGAATGCATTCGTGTTCACCGGGTTCGCCGGGGTCGCGCTGCTCATCGCGGTGGTGGGCGTGGCGGGGGTCCTCGCGTTTGGCGTGAACGCCCGCACCCGGGAGTTCGGCGTGCGGCTGGCCGTGGGCTCCTCACCGCGGCGTCTGCTCATGCGTGTACTGTTCGAGGGGACGTCGATCGTGGCGATCGGAATCGCCTCGGGGGCAGCCGGCGGGTACGCGTTCGCTGCCA
>DASPFV010000053.1:0-47192 GCA_035620975.1 Vicinamibacterales bacterium | reverse complement strand
ATCGCGCCGGCCGCCGGGCCACTTGTTATCGCAGTGACTTGAACGCCGCGCGCAGCTCCGACGCGAAGAGTGCCGGTTCTTCCCATGCCGCGAAGTGTCCGCCGCGATCGACCTGGTTGTAGTAGACGAGGCCAGGGTAGGCAACCTCGACCCAGCTGCGCGGGGCCGGGAAGATCTCGCCAGGGAACGCCGTGAAGCCGACGGGAACCTTGACCGGCGGAGGAGCCGTGCCGGCCGCACGGGCCCCGGCACGTCCGGTCTCCCAGTACCACCTCGCCGCCGAGGCGCCGGTGCCCGTCAGCCAGTACAGCGTGATGTTGTCGACGATGCTTTCCCCGGTGAGATTACCCACAGGCTTGCCTTCGACGAACACGCGGGAGATCTTGTAGTAGCTGTCCGTGTCATGGTCGAGCATCCAGGCCGCGAGCCCGACTGGTGAATCCAGCAGCGAGTAGCCAATCGTCTGCGGTCGCGTGACCTGCTCCTGGAAGTAGCCAAAGCCGTCCGTCGTGAACGTCGCCAGCGCGGCGTGCGCCGCGCGTTCCTGCTCGGAGGCCTTCGGCAGTCGGTCGACGATGAACGGCGCCCCCGCGAGTAGATTGAGGTGGATGCCGAGCAACCCGTCGGGCGTTAGCGGACGAGCTCTTTGAGCGTCGCGAGCTGTACGCCCTGCGATCGATCCTCGACGAGCTCTTTGGTGGGCCACCGTGTGGCCGCGAGACGCCGTTGAAGGTCGGCGGGCTTCGACTTCGGCACGTTGACGCGGAACGGCCGGATCGCCGTGTCGTTGCTGTCGGCAGCGGCGCGAGTTGACGAAAGTGTGACAGACGTCAATGCGGCAAGAGCGATGACTCCGATTCCGATAACACGGCAGGTCAGGCGTTCGAGTGATTTCATGCCCTTCTCCTTCGAGGCCATGACACCAGACGCGCCGCCTGGGGTCCATCAGACGAACGTATGGACGACACCTTCGTATCGGGCCGAAGCAAGTTCGCGTACCCGCATTGATGCCGATAGGCAATACCAACGTCTGATAGACGAAGTGCTCCTGACGCGCGCATTCTTCGAGGCGCGCGATGGTCACGGAGGACCGACTTGACGCAGGAATTTGACGTCGTGTGTCTCGGTGGCGGCGTCGCCGCAGAAGCGATCGCCACGGGTCTTCAGGGCAGTGGCCTGACGCTGGCGGTGGTCGAGCGAGAGCTCGTCGGCGGCGAGTGCCCGTACTGGGGCTGCATCCCTTCGAAGACACTGCTCCGCTCGGGCGAAACCTTGAGCGAGGCTGATCGCGCTCGTCTCCTCGCGGCTTCACGCGTGGACTGGACGGTTGACTTCGCCAAGGTCTCGAACCGCGTGCGCTGGATGGCACGCGACCTCGATGACAGCAGGCCCGCCGCCGCGATAGTGGCGACTGGCGCCAGGCTCTTTCGAGGTCAAGGAACGCTGACCGACCTGCGGACGGTCACGGTTGGGAGCGAGCAGCTCGTCGCGGGTCGCGCCATCGTGATCGCCAACGGCAGCACGGCGGCGATCCCGAGGATCCGAGGCCTGGACACGGTTGACTTCTGGACCAATCGACAAGCAGCGATACCGAACGAATTACCGGCATCGTTAGCGATACTCGGAGCGGGTGCCATTGGCGTCGAGCTGGGGCAGGCGTTCGCGCGGCTCGGCTCGAAAGTGACCCTCATCGAAGCTGGAACTACGTTCCTTGGTTTCGAGGAGCCAGAGGTCGGAGCCGCCCTCCGGCCACACCTTGAAGCCGACGGTATCACCGTCATGGTGGGAGACTCCGGTGTCGAGATCGAAAGGCAGTTCGCGGCGCCATCGCCCCGCCGCGCGCCAGTAGTCGTCCACCTCAAGTCAGGAGCTATGGTCGCGGCCGATCGGTTGCTGGTTGCGACGGGCCGCCGGCCGAACGTGGAAGCATGGAGTGCTTTCGGCCTTGCCCAGACAGAGCGCGGCTGGTTGCGGGTGGATTCCGCGACGCTCGAAGCGCATCCCGGTGTGTTCGGAGCCGGGGACGTCACGGGGCTCGGCGGGTTCACGCACCTGGCTCACTACCACGGTCAAGTGATTGCACGGCGGCTGCGAGACGAGGACGCGACGGCCGATCATACGGCCGTGCCTCGCGTGACGTACACCGATCCGGAGATCGCCTCAGTCGGACTGTCGGAGGCCGCCGCGCGCGCGAGAGGCATCGACGTCGTCGTTGCCCGCGCTGATCCGGCTGAGACCGCACGCGGCTACATCCACGACTTCCACGGGGGCGCGGTGAAGCTGGTGGCCGACCGCATGCGTGGCGTGCTCATCGGCGCGACACTGGTCACGCCGCGTGCCGGCGAGATCGTGGGCGAGCTTGTGCTCGCGATCAAACTGAGGACGCCGTTGAAGGCGCTCGCCGACGTCATGCATCCGTTCCCAGCCTTCAACCGGGTGCTTGGCGCAACCCTCGAAGAACTTGCCGCGAAATCCGCGATCGAAACGATAGCGGGAGCCGAATTCTTTCACCACCAAGGATGGAGGGCACAATGAGCAGTCACACGATTCAGCAAGACGCCGATCACATTCACACTCCCACCGGGACGGATCTGAAGCTCGAGGTCGTCGTTATCCCGGTGTCCGACGTCGATCGAGCCAAGCACTTCTACGAGCACCTGGGGTGGCGGTTGGATGCCGATTTCGCCAATGGTGATGATTGGCGGCTCGTGCAGATGACACCGCCCGGTTCACAATGTTCTGTCATGTTCGGCAAGGGCTTTACGTCCGCCGTACCGGGATCGGTTCAGGGAACGTTCCTCGTCGTCGACGACGTGGATGCAGCACGTACCGAGCTCATCGGACGCGGCGTCGACGTGAGTGAGGTCTTCCATTTCGACTCCATGCTTCTTCGTGCGACCGAGGTCAAGGGACGCGTGCCGGGTCCGGATCCGGAAGGCCGCTCGTACTTCTCGTTCGCCTCATTCAACGATCCCGACGGGAACGGCTGGCTGCTACAGCAGGTCACGGGGCGGCTGCCTGGGCGCGGCCTCAGCCTGGACGTGTCGACGCTGACAGCGCTCCTGCAGGACGCCGAGAAACGCCACGGAGAATACGAACCGACGGCTCCGAAGCACCATTGGTCCCAGTGGTACGCCGCATACATCGCGGCCCGGGCGCTCGGGTCGACTCCAGAACAGGCGGCCAGACAGGGCGCAAACCAAATCGAACGCACCCGCGACCGTGTGCGCGCATAGGCTCCAGTGCGATCCCACCATCTGTTGGCTGGACAATTGTCAGACGGCTGCGCGCTCTCGTAGTTGGAGGGAGACAATCCCACATGATTGTCTTCCTCCGCCCCTTGCACCCTCCTGCTCCAAGCGGACAACCCCGCCCCGCTCTACGTCGACGGCCTGAGCCAAGCCCGAGGGGCGATTGATTCACAAGACGAGGAACAACCGAAGGCGGCAGGCGCCTGGGCAATGCGCTACTCTGTGCGGGCACGCTCGACGCGGCATAACGCATGGGAGTCTGACGTGGAGCCTCCGCTCGAATCCCCGGCCGACGAAGTCACGCGGCTGCGTGACGCTCTGAACGAATTGCGCGGCATCATGGCTCGACCCGCCCTCTGGAGTGGCGGTGAGCCGCCTCGAATCGTCAACCCGTCGCTGGACACACTGTCTGGCATCGCCAACGAAGTCGAGGAACTGGCAGCGAATCATGGCTTCCGAAGCGCCCGGGGAGGCGGAAGCACGACTGCGCCGCCGTGACGGCGAGTATCGGTGGTTTCTTTTCCGCACGAATCCGCTCCGCGACGGAGAGGGAAAGATCGTCAAGTGGTACGGGATAAACACCGATATCGAAGATCGAAAGCAGGCCGAGGTAGATTTGAGACGCGCCTACGATAGCTTTGCCGACGGTCAGCGCCTGAGTCACACCGGTAACTTCACCGCGGATATCGCGGTGGACGAGCATGTATGGTCCGAGGAACTCTATCGCATTTTCGAGTTCGATCCCGCCGTGCCGATCAGGGTGCAGGTTGTTCGCGACGTCATCCATCCTGACGACCTGGCGTCGTTCGACGCCGGGTTCACGCGCTCGCTGGGCGGGGCAGACTTCGATCTCGTCTTCAGGATTATTACCAGGAGCGGAACGCTGAAGCACGTCCGCGCGTTCGCCCGAGTGATCGAGCGTGTCGCGGGCCGACCTCTCTTCATCGGCGCGATTCAGGACTTGACGGAGACGAAGATCGCCGAGGAGGCGCTGAACGAGGCCCGTTCAGAGCTCGCACATGTGGCGCGCGTCGCGACCGTGAGCACACTGACCGCCTCAATCGCGCATGAGGTGAACCAGCCGTTGCCGGGCATCATCAGCAACGCCGGTACGTGCCTGCGGATGTTGGATAACGATCCTCCAAACGTTGAGGGCGCGCGCGAGACCGCGAGGCGCACCATTCGCGATGGTCACCGCGCTTCAGAGGTGGTTACGCGGTTGCGTGCGCTCTTCAGCAAGAGGGAGTTCACGCTCGAGCTGCTGGATCTGAACGAGGTGATTCAAGAAGTGATCGCGATATCGAGGAGTGACCTTCAGCGAAACCGAGTTGCGCTTCAAGCGGAACTCGCTGTCGGCCTCCCGAACGTCACCGGTGATCGTATTCAGCTCCAGCAGGTCATCCTCAACCTGTTCCGCAACGCGTCGGACGCAATGGTTGACGTGCAGGATCGGCCGCGGCAGTTGGTGATCAGAACAGAACGGGAGGACGGCGATCGTGTGCGTGTGAGCGTTCGCGATGCCGGCGTGGGGATCGACGCTCAGAGCGCGAACAAGCTCTGTGACGCGTTTTATACAACCAAAACCGACGGCATGGGCATCGGCCTGTCGATCAGTCGGTCCATTATCGAGCGACATCATGGTCGCCTCTGGGCGGAGCCGAACGATGGACCTGGAGCCACCTTCTCGGTGTCGATTCCCTGCGATGTCGCAAGCATCGCCATGGAATCAGCGGGAGCATAGCTGCGACCGATACTAAGGTGTAATAGACGTCGCCCGTTACGCTAGCGCATGCTGTTCCTGAACCGAATACGGCCACCACACCAATGGGACGAGGCGTCTGTGCGTATCACACCGGTTGATCAACCGCTAGCTTGGCGCCAAGTCGCGATTGCGCGTTGCGCCCGGCCCACGCTGTGGATGCCATCTGACGCATGTCATGGGGACTCGCGATGAGCGAGCGCCCACTGGTGGCCGTCGTGGACGACGACATCTCGGTGCGCGAGTCACTGCCCGATCTCCTGAAGCAGGTCGGCTTTGCTGTTCAGGCGTTCGCATCGGCAGACGCGTTTCTCACCGCAGACGCCGCCGACACGACGAGTTGCTTGGTCCTGGATGTCGGATTACCAGGTATGAGCGGACCAGATCTTCAACAGGAATTGGTACGCCGCGGGAAACGTGTTCCGATTGTCTTCATCACCGCAAATGGCGACAAGTCCCTGCAACCGCGCCTCCTCGCCGCCGGCGCGGTGGCGTGTCTGTTCAAGCCATTCAGCGACACCGCGTTGATCGAAGCCGTCGAAGCCGCGCTCGGGACGAGGTAAGCATGCCTACCGTTTTTCAAGAGGCCGTCCTCCGCCGGCCGTATACTGTGAGCCCGTCGCTTGCAGCCCGTGGGGCGGAGGTCTCCATGGCGGACGTCAAAGGCATCGTGTTCGTCGTCGACGACGACATCTCGGTGCGCGAATCGCTGGAGCTGCTGCTCAATGAAGCAGGCTGGCAGCCTCACATGTTCGAATCCGCGCAGGGCTTTCTCGATCACCCTCGTGCGACTGGTCCGAGCTGCCTGGTGCTCGACGTGACACTGCCCGGCCTCAACGGTCTCGAGTTGCAGAAGCAGCTCGCCGAACGGACGGACATGCCCATCATCTTCATCACCGGTTATGGCGATGTGCCGATGTCGGTGCAGGCGATGAAGGCGGGAGCCGTCGAGTTCCTGACCAAGCCGTTCAAGGACGATGTGCTGCTCGATGCGATACAAGGCGCCATCGAGCGAAGTCGGACGGCGCTCCGCCACGAGTCGGAGATACGCGCGTTACGCGACTGCTATGCGTCGCTCACGCCGCGCGAACGCGAGGTCATGGCGCTTGTCGTCACTGGTCTGCTGAATAAGCAGGTCGCCGGCGACCTCGGTATCAGCGAGATCACCGTGAAGGCGCACCGAGGCCAGGTGATGCGCAAGATGAAGGCGGACTCCCTCGCTGACCTCGTCACGATGGCGGCGAGCTTGGGGCTGAAGCCCGCCGCGGCACATTGATTGTCGCAAGCGGTGGCGACCTGGATCGCGTTGGGCCCGTCGGAGGTGCTCTCGATCAAGTCTGCTCCCAACCAATTGGAGCGTTTATCACGCTGTGGTGTGGGTCCGACATGGAACAGAAAATGAAAACGTGGCCCCTGGACCATCGTTGAGAACCGCCCACAGGCGCCCCTGATGGTTCTCAATAATGGAGCGGCTCACTGACAGTCCGACTCCCATCCCGTCATTCTTCGTACTATAGAAAGGGTCGAATAGTTTGCCCATCGCCTGAGGGTCGAAACCGACTCCCGCGTCTTTCACGCTTAATCGCACCCAATCGCCTTCGTCCCGTTCGGTTCTGATCAGCAAGTCTCTCGGACGGTCATCGACGGTGTTCATCGCGTCCACAGCATTCCGGACCAGGTTCAGGACGACCTGCTGGAGCTGGACACGATCGGCCGTAACACACTGGAGGTCATCGGCGAGTTCAGTGCGCAGCATCACCCGGCTATTCTGCAGCTCACCAAGCGACAGCGCGATGACCTCTCGTGTTGCCTCATTCAGGTCCACCGACTCAGATGCGGACTCTTGCTTGTTGAAGAGAGCTCGCAATCGCGCAATTACGTCAGAGGCACGAGTGCCGTCGCGCATAGTGCGTCGCACGGCTTCCCGCGCGCCGTCGAGGTTCAGGGGCTCGCCTGTCAGCATTCGCAGGCAGGTGCCACAGTTCGTCATGATCCCTGTCAGCGGCTGGTTGAGCTCGTGCGCAATCGACGCGGAGAGCAGGCCCAACGTCGCGATGCGGTTTGCGTGCGCGAGCTCCAACTGCATTGCGCCGTAGCGCCGCTGCTCATCCTGAAGCCGCTTGGCCTCGGTGAGATCGCGATAAATCACGTAGCCAGTACTCCCATCCCCATTCGACGACACCGGCACGCACATAAGAGAGACTGGTATACGCGTGCCGTTCTTCCGTCTGCTGACGGTCTCGACCGCGAATACGTCTCCCGTCTGGAACATCCGATGCATGAGGTCGTCGATCTCCTCCTGACGATCGTCTGGCGCAATGAGGTCCTTGGCCCGCTGGCCGGTCGCTTCTTCTGCCGTGTAGCCAAAGATCTTGGTGAACGCAGGGTTGACACGCGTAATCCTGGAGTCGCCATCGACCATGACAACAGCCTCTGGAACCCGCGCGAACAGTTCGGCGAGCTGTGCCCTCTGCTCTTCGAGTTCGTTGCCTAAGCGGACCAGCGTATGCAGGTCCCCTTGCAGGACATCGCGGCAATGTAACAGGAGCTCCTGGTAGAGATCGCTGTATCGATTAGTCTTATCATCGAGGACGCAAATGGTTCCGAACATCCGCCCATCAGGCCAGAGCACGGGGAATCCGAGGTACGAGACCATCCCCACTTGGATCTCGGGAGCCGACTTCCACTGATCGTCTTCCAGGGCGTTTGCAACAAGGAGCGATTCACGGTTCTTGATTACTGTTTCGCAAAAGGTTCCGATATCCATCGAGAAGGTCTCATCCATCCGAAAAGGATTTCCCTCCGAGTGGCTATTGGCCACGATTCTGTAGAACGTGTCATCCGGCGGTTCAAGTTTGCACACCACCGCCGACGGAACGCGCACGATGTTTGCCAAAAGGTCGACAATTCTCTGCCATTTTCGAAGAACATCGGACGGAATGGCGGGTTCTCGAGTCGCTGAAATCTCGGCGCGACGACTGTGATGCGTCCCGGCAGGTTCCTGAACTCTCGAGCGAACGTCACTTGAGGCTTCAGCGGATTCGGCCACGGTCGCACCTCCATCTGCCCGAATTGCCTGGCCCGGACGCCTTCGGAGCGCTCGAGCTTGCGTTCAGCCGTGGCTCGCGCGGGAAGGGCGCAACCCGGCGGCACAGTATGCGCCACTCATCCAACCAACGTCTATAAGACGTTGGTATCGGGTCTCTGACGTTGTCCCCGAATCTCACGAGGGCGGAACGTGGCGTAGGGTCGCTTCGCCGGTCCCCGGATGAGAGGAGGGAAACGCGATGAGGAAGTCGCGCTATACCGAAGCGCAGGTCGCCTACGCAGAAGCCCCTGGAGCCGGCGCTGAAGCCGATGGAGCCGGCGGGCGGACTACCAGGAGTACGTCAGATGTCCCAGTGCGCGGCGACCGAGGACGTCGCCGCCGAACGCTTCATAGTGGTCATTGTCGAGCAGATTCGCAAGATCGGCACCGGCGGTGATGTGTGTCGTCAGCCTGTAACTCGTGTTGAGATCGAGGACACCACCTGGTTCGACACTGGACATGGGCGGACGAGGCAAGGGTGCGCTTCGAGCGAGAGCTGGCCAACGGATGGCAGTACGACGAAGATCCGCCCGCCGATCATCTGTTCGGGGCGTATTACCACTGGTGCGCGTTGTTGTGCGGCTTTGGCGAGGCGGCACTGGAGCACGAATTTCTCTCAGCATCCCAGCTGGAGGCGCTGCGTGCCGACCTCGAGAGGTGCTTGCCTGAGCTGCAGGCGTGCCGGCAGGTGCTCGTGGTGATTCCGGCGTCCAGGGAGGGGCATACGCGCCTGGTCGATCTGCTGCGTGATGAAGATTCGCTGCGCCGGATTCGTCGTGTTCACCACGCGTTCGGTGAAGCGCTCCGCGATGAGCAAATGTCTCGAGAGGTCGATTTTCTCGACGTTGATGAGCGGTGATAGAGACACCATCTGGGTTGAAGGGGTTGCGATGACAATCGAGCACTACAGACAGCGACTGCTGGTGGAACAGCAAAGGGCATTCACGAGGCTCGAGCGCGCCGTCGCCGGTGTCAGTGATCCCGGCGACGGGGCTCCGCAGGACGCCGGCGACGAGGGCGCCAGTGGCGCGCTGAAGTACCAACAACTTGCGCAGGCGCAGGCCGCTCGAGACCTGCTCAACCAAGTGCGAGACGCATTGGACCGGATCGAGAACGGCACCTTCGGCACATGCGCGGAGGACGGCGAACCGATCGAGGAAGCTCGGCTCGAGGCCGTGCCATGGGTTGCGTACTGCCACAGGCATGACCGCCGGCGGTCGCCAACGCTGTAGGGCCATCGCAGGCGCTCTGGCCCGCGTCGCGGGGCTACGGTCCGTGCGGAGATTCCAGTAGCGCGGGAACCGACTCCACGCACCGCCGTCCCGAGTCGGTTCGCGGGGTTCCGTGGGTAGCTCCGTGAGCCCAGGTCGCGTGGAGCCATCTCGTCAGGTCGACGGCAAGTGTCGATCGGAGCGCCGAGTGCAGGTCCGGGTTCTTCCTCATGAAGTCCTTGAGCCTCGATTTTGGGCCAGGACACGTAGCGCGTCGGCTCGATTGCCACGACGTTGGCCCGCGCCGATTCCTCCGTCACGTAGCTGATGCTGCCGATGAAGTGTCCTGGCTGAAGCTCCGCAACGGTGCGGCCGTCGACCTCGGCACACGCCCTGCCCGAGTAGATCACCATGAGGCGGTTCAGTGGCCTGTCGCGCTGGACGAAGCACTCGCCGGCCTTGGCGTGTTCCCATGTTGCCAACTTGAGTAACGCCGTCATCTCACGTGGCGTCATCGTCCGAAACACGAGCTCGCACAACCTCTGCTGAGCCGCGCTCAATGCCAGGGGGCGGCGCTCCAGCAGCAATCGACCGATCCAGTAAACGTTGACGGCGGTGAACACGAGATTCCAATAGACGGATGCCATCAGTGGGTCCGGGCGAGAGTATAGATACGAGATGAGACAGACGGCAGCCACGACAGCAGGGATTCTGAACCAGAGAATATCGCGCACCATGAAGGCGACGAGATACAACACATTCGCTGCGTAGACGAACAGATCGAGTGTGAGCGACATCGTATGCCCTCCGTCTGCCGATCCAGCCTTTGGCAGGACGCCCGACCCGTCGTGGATCTTCTGCAGACTGTGAGCCCAGTGGCCTGAATGTCTATGTGGCCGCTGCGGTGCGCCGAGGCAGTTTCCAGCCAGGTCGCGGGAAGTGGCACGTATAGCCATGCGGGTAGCGCTCGAGATAGTCCTGGTGCTCTGGCTCGGCCTCCCAGAACTCGCCCACCGGCGAGACGTTCGTCACAGTGCGGCCGGGCCATAGACCCGAGGCGTTGACATCGTCGATTGTCCGCAGTGCCTCCTCACGCTGCGCCTCGGAGACATAGAAGATTTCGGAGCGGTACGAAGTTCCGACATCGTTCCCCTGGCGATTCAATGTGGTGGGATCGTGAATCTGGAAGAAGACCTCCAGGAGGTCACGATAGCTGATGCGTGTCGGGTCGAACTCGATTTCGATGGCCTCGGCGTGAGAGCCATGGTTTCGATACGTCGCGTTCGGCACGTCGCCACCTGTGTAACCGACACGCGTGTTGACGACGCCCGGCAGCTTGCGGATCAAGTCCTGCATGCCCCAGAAGCAACCGCCCGCGAGCACAGCACGTTCAAGCCTGCTTGTCATGACCAGTCTTCTCCTTCCACACATGCCCGTGGATGTCGTCGAGAGCGTCCAATGGATGCTCCGGCCGTCACAGGCCGGATGCCGCCATTCCGAAGGTGCGTCACCCGCTCTCGATTACAACGCGGACGAGAGCGCGGGTCTATTGGACGATGGTATGCGGGTGCACGAGCACTTGGCGACGAGACATCGCCAATACCAAGGTGCAATGGACTCTTCGAGCTGTGGCGCGCATTGGACTTGATCCGCTTTGGTGGACATCTTCCGAAAGGCGGATACGATGTCCACACTGAGCGCCGGCCTGAGGCGCTTCCCTGGAAGGCCCTGGACGTTCAGATCGTCGTCGAGGCCAGTGGCGCGTTTGAGACGTACGTGGAGGCCAGACGCCATATCGACGCCGGCGCCGGGCACGTCGTCCTCGCAGCCCCAGCGAAGGACGACGATGGCGAGGATACGCGCACCGTGCTCATGGGCGTAAACCCGCAAGACCTCGCACGGTCGCGAGTATCGTCGAACGCGTCCTGCACGACGAATTCCGCGGCGCCCGTCATCGATGTTCTGCGCGAGCACATCGGTGTACGGAAGGCGATTCTCAAATACCGTCCACGGCTATACCGCGACGCAGACGCTTGTGGACACAGCGGTTCGTGGCCGAGATCTCCGACGAGGTCGTGCGGCGGCCGCAAACATTGTACCCGCCACGACGGGTGCGGCCATTGCCGTGACGCGAGCGATTCCGACGCTACGCGGCCGATTTGACGGTGTCGCGCTTCGTGTGCCCGTCTTGACCGGTTCTCTGTCGTCGATCGTCGCCGTCACCGAGCGTCTGACGACTGTGGAGGAGGTAAACGCGGTGCTCAGTCGCGCCGCACAGGAAAGCCGATGGAGCGGCGTGCTGGCCACAACGGAGGACCCGCTCGTCAGTAGCGACATCGTCGGCGATCCACACGCGGCGATTGTCGACCTGTCGCTGACAAAGGTCATCGACGGTGATCTCTGTGCGGTGTACAGCTGGTACGACAACGAGTTCGGGTTCGCCAAGACGCTCCTTGCCCACGTCGTTGCAGCGGCCCGATCCCTCCACGCGACCGCATGAGCTGCGGGGGCACGAGGCCCGCCGTTCGCGGGACCAGGGCGAAACGGACGAAGGGACCTGATTGAAGGATCCGCCCCCCCGACATGTTGCAGCCGGGCGGGGATGCCCATCCTTCTTGTGAGACTCGATAAGGGGTAGGCGAAATAAAAGCGAATGTGCTACCCTGACTCGCCGTGGCGCTCCGGACGTGCACGGTCAGCTTTACCGGTCCGTTCGGCGTTCGCCACTCAGTTGAGGTGCCCGCGGAATCGATCTACGAGGCCGCAGCTCTTGGCGTCTCGGCGCGGAAGAACACTGGTTGGGTCGACGCGATCGCGCCCGGAACCGAGCTCGAGATACAGGTGCGCGAGCCGGCCACCTGTGATCGGGTCACCATGCAGCAGATTGGTGGCTGGTGCGATGGCGTCGCGGTGAGCCCCGATGAGACGCGGAAGAAAGCGACGATTGAAGCAACTGCTCGCGTAAGCGAGTGCGCTGCAACGAAGCGGCGCTCGCGTAGTCAGGTCGTGGCAATGGTGCCAGGCGGTCGTTCCGAGCCGCTGTCGCAACTCGAGGTGCTGGTGGTCGACTGCCAGGCCACGGCCGCGGCGCCGCGCGGGCATCTCCTTGAAATCGGGTGGGCCCGAGTCCGCGACACGGTCACGCCCCCGCGTGCCTGCCTGATCGCGCTTCCGGATGGCCAGCAGGTTCCGCCAGCTGTGACGCGACTCACCGGCATCTCCGAGCACACGATGCGGTCCGCTGTCGACGGACGCCATGCCTGGCGCGAGCTGTCCGACCAAGCCGCGAGTCTCACGCAGCAGCCCGCGCCGACGGTTATCCACTTCGCTCGATTCGAGCAGCCGTTCCTTCGCACGTTGGCGGCCGGCGTGTTTCCGCTCGACGTGGTCTGCACGCGGGATATCGCCAGGCGTCTTCTGCCCAATCTGCCCCGCTGCAGCCTGCGCGCGCTCGCCGGATATTTCGGTCGCGCGGTTGGCGCGCTGCGCCGCTGCGCCGATCACGTCGATGCGACGGCATTTGTCTGGCAAGAGCTGGTCCGACTGCTCGAGATGCAGGGTGTATCGACGTGGGACGGGCTCCACGACTGGCTCGCGGCGCCCGTCACGCCGACCCGACGTCGGCGGCGCGTTTGGCCGATGCCGCGCGACGTGCGGCTTTCGCTGCCGGATGCGCCTGGCATCTATCGCATGCTTCGGACAGATGGCAGCGTCCTGTACGTCGGCAAGGCGGCCTCTCTGCATCATCGGGTCAACAGCTATTTTCGGAAACAGAACGGGGTGCGCGAGCGCTCGCTCGAGATGCTGTCGCAGGCACGCGCGATCTCGTTCGACGTCACACCAAGTCCGCTCGAGGCCGCGCTCCTCGAGCCGGATGAAATCAAGCGGCACCGACCCCCGTACAACGTCGCGCTCACCGTTCAGAATCGCGCCTTGTGGTTCACGTCGCCGGATCTCAGCGCGCGTAGTCCACGGCCGTCACCACACTGCCCGGTCGGACCATTTGCTTCGGCCGATACGCTCGATCGATTCGGGGGATTCGCTCGGGCGCAACGCGCCGCTCTGACGTCCGGTTCACAGGGCCCGGATGACCGCACGTTCACCGCCGGTTACGACCGGCTGTGCGCAACGCATCCTGAACTGTCGCGCGTCGGCCTCTCGGCGCACGCGAAGCTGCTGCGGCTTGGGACCCGCCTATGGCGCGAAGGTCGGCGAGACCGCGACATTGATGAAGACGACCCGAACGAAACGGATCGAGGATCGACTGCATGGACGCCGGAGTTCGTGCAATTGTCTCTGGAGTGGCTCGCGTTGCGGGCGGCGCTCGCCCGACGCCGGGCGATCTGGTTGACACGCCTGTTCGATTCGAGCGTAGTGTGGCGCGAGCCCGGTGACAGTTGTGCGCGGCTCATCGTGATCGAGAACGGCGAGATGGCGTTGAGCGCAGCCGTGGACGGACACGCACCGCCACCGACTCCACCGGGCTACCGCCGTCAAGTGGCTGCACGTCGTGAGGCCTTCACCCTCGCCTCCTTCGACCGCTTGCGGGTATTGACTACGGAGCTGAAGCGCTTGATTGCGGCTGGCGCTCCGGTGGCGCTGCGCCTGGGCGTCGGACCGGCCCTCGACGAGTCGCCACTCGCGTCTGCGCTGTGGTGGGTGTGATGCGCGGTCCCACAGCCACCATTCTCCATGCGGACCTCGACGCCTTTTATGCGTCGGTCGAACAGCTGCTCGACCCGCGCCTGCGCGGCAAGCCGATTGCGGTCGGCGGCGGCGTCGTGCTCGCGGCCTCCTACGAAGCGCGAGCCTTCGGCGTAAGAAGCGGCATGCCGGGGACGCGCGCGCGGCAACTCTGTCCCGACCTCGTGTTCGTCGGCGGACATTTCGACGAATACCAACGGCTCGGCGACGCCGCCATCGGAGTCCTGAGCGATTTCACGCCTGCCATCGAGCGCATCTCGATCGACGAGGCCTTCGCCGACGTGGCAGGGTGCACGCATCTCTTCGGGTCGCCGGCAGAGATCGCGCGGACGGTTCGGGCGCGCGTGCGCGCCGAGCTTGGCCTGCCGATGTCCATCGGCGTGGCGCGGACCAAGCACCTGGCGAAGATCGCATCGCAGGTCGCCAAGCCGGATGGTCTGGTCGTCGTCGATCCGGAGACCGAACTCGAGTTCCTTCACGAACTGCCGGTGTCGCTCATGTGGGGCGTGGGCCCCGCCACCGAGGCGCATCTCGCCAAGATCGGCGTCACCACCATCGGGCAATTGGCTGCGAGCTCTCCTCAATCCGTGGAGCGATTGCTTGGGCACGCGGTGGGACGAAAGCTGACGGCACTCGCGTGGAACCGCGATCCGCGGCAAATCCAGACGCGCCGGCGCGCGCGCTCCGCCGGCGCACAATCGGCGCTCGGACGACGGCCGGCGAGCGAGCGCGTCTTCAAACCGACGCTCCATCATCTCGCCGACCGCATCGGCGCGCGCCTCCGCGCCAGGTCACTGGCGGGCCGGACGATCACGGTTCGCGTGCGCTTCGCCGACTTGCGCGCGGTCTCGCGCTCGCGCACGCTGTCGGCACCGATTTCTTCAACGAGGGGGCTCGCTGACGTCGCCGAGGACCTGGTGCGTCGCGTCCTTGCCGATCACCGTCACGAGAGGACGATCTCGCTGCTGGCGATCTCCGTCTCACATCTCGAAGCGCCCGCGATCGTGCAACTGGAGCTGCCGCTGGGGCTTGCCGACGAAGGACGCCGCCCTGGTACAAAGCAGGGCCTGGCGCGATCGCGCGCAGACCGGGCCGTCGATGCGATCCGCAAACGCTTCGGCGCAAAAGCGGTGGACTATGGGGCGGCATCGCGCGTTGGGCACTCCGTCCCCGACGAGTTCCGACGCCTGGCTGAACGGGAGCTGTGAATATCGGTCCTCGCGCCGTGGAATGATCAGCAAGCGCTCCGCCTCCACTTGCATGCCGCCGATCAGTGCGTTATTATACTGAACCAGATGGTTCAGTATTCCAGGGCTCGTCTCGACGCCTCGTTCGCCGCGCTCTCGGACGCCACCCGACGCGGCGTTCTGGAGCAGCTCGGACGCGGAGACGCGTCGATCACGGATCTTGCCGAGAAGTTCCACTTGACCCTCACGGGCATGAAGAAGCACGTCGGCGTCCTGGAACAGGCCGGGCTCGTCAGGACGGAGAAGATCGGACGCGTGCGAACCTGCAAGCTCGGTCCGCGGCGACTGCATGAAGAGACGGCATGGATCGAGAGGTACCGCCAGCTCTGGGAGTCACGCTTCGACGAGTTGGACAAGGTTGTCGAAGAACTGAAACAGAAGGAGATGGTCGATGGACGCAAGAAGAGAAAGTGAGCCCACACCCATGAAGAACGCCACGACGACGGAACGCACGTCCGACCGTGAGCTTGTCGTCACGCGAACCTTCAACGGTCCGGCGCGCATCGTCTTCGAGGCGTGGACCAGGCCCGAGCTGTTCAAGCGATGGTGGGTACCGAAGTCGACCGGCATGTCCCTGCTTTCCTGCGAGATGGATGTTCGTGTCGGCGGCACGTACCGCCTGGTGTTCCGCCACGATGCGTTCCCAGAGCCCATGGCGTTCTTCGGTAGATACCTCGAAGTGACACCGCACTCGCGCCTCGTCTGGACGAATGACGAAGGTGGCGAAGATGGGGCCGTCACCACGGTGACCTTCGAACAACGAGGTGCCGAGACCCTGGTCGTCATTCACGACCTCTATCCCTCGAAGGAAGCGCTCGACGGTGCCATCGCCTCCGGGAGTACAGGTGGCTTCAGCGAGCAGTTCGAGCAGTTGGACGAGCTTCTCGTCATCCTGGGCGCGAGCGTCGGTAGCTAGAGTCGCATGTCTTGTCGGCGCTACTGCAGCAGGGCGAGACCGCGGAGATGCTGCGCCGACGTCGCGTAGCCGGCGACACGGCGCCAGCTTTTTCCGCTGTCGTCCGAACGGTGCACGCCGCGCTCATCGGCGGCCCACATCTCTCCAGGTCTGGCGCCGGCGCAGAGCAGCGGCGCGATTGTGCTCGGTGGCTCTGGCCACCCGTCGCGGACGCGCTCCCAGCGCTCGGGAGTGAGTCGGCGATACAACCGGCCATCCGATCGGCCAGCCACGTACGCGGTGTACGGTCCGGACGATGCTGATACCAGGACGACGTCCGGTTGCCCCGGATCGATCGCCACGCTGCGCAAGTAGCCGACCTCGAGACCGGTGCTTGGCGAGCGCCACGTCGCGCCGGCGTCGTCGCTCTCGAAGTATCCGTCGCCCGCAGAGACGCGCAGCGTATCGGGCGCATTGCGGTGAACGGCGAGCTCGTGAGTGTCCCACGGTCCACCAGCAACGCGATCGCGCCAGGTGCGGCCGCCGTCGATCGTGGACACGAGCGCGCCAGCCTCGATCGCGACCCAGAGTCGTCCCGCTTCGAGCGGGTGGCACGCGATCCAGCGAACGTGATGCGTGTCCGGTCTCGGCGGAAAAGACCACTCCGACGACGAGGACAACGTGTCGAGTCGACTCGTCTGCTCCCACGTAGTACCTGCGTCTGCCGAGCGCCACACTTCACTCGGTTCGGTACCCACCCACACGACATCCCGCTCGACCGGACTCGCGGCGATGGCCATGATCAGCCGGCCCGAAAGGCCGACAGACCGCCAGGACCGCCCGCCATCATCGCTCCTGAACACCCCGTCCGGGTGAGTCCCACACCATGCCCGTCCGTGGACGAGCGCGTCCGCAGCGAGACAAGCAGGACGGTCGCTGATCCCCTGGGCCGACGCGGAGGTGCCGCGCTCAGCGTCAATGACGACGATTTCGCGGTCGGTGGCGATCAGTATCGACATGACTACGACCCTATGGATGATTGTCGCCCGTTGCGAGGCTGGAAACGAGCTGAACGGGCCTCATTCGCGGACGACATCCCTCGCTTTCTTGTCCTCGCGCAGGCCGACGAACCTGGAATGTCTCAAGTGGTTGTCGGCGGTCCATTCGAGGAACTCGAACTGGCCGACGAGCTCAGGCTTCAGCCACTGGCATTCGGCCATTTTTGCTTTCGTCAGTCCCTGCCCCCAACGACCGCTCCTCGCCTCCGGCAGATTCGCAAACGGGCACTCGTTGATCTCGAGCCCTTTGAATTTTCTGAACAGCTGCGCGCGCGTGACGGATGTGAAGCCGTTGCGGGTTCTCGCGACGTAGATCAACTTCTCGCCCTCGTAGCAGCCAAAGATCAGCGCATCGAACGTCTTCGTTCCACGTGTGTAGCCGCCAATCACGAACTCCTGACCGCGGTTGACGCGCATCTTCATCCACGCGCCGGTGCGGAGTCCCGGCTCGTACACGCTGTGACGCCGCTTGGCCACGAGCCCTTCGAACCCCTGTTCCTGAACCGATTCCACCAGCACGGGGAGAGCGGCATCGAGCGGGCTCGTATACCGGACCGGCTCCGAGAGTTTCGGCAGCACCTTCTGTTCGAGGAGCCCGCGCCGTTTCTCGAGCGGCTCGCGCATCACGTCACGGCCGGCCAGTACCATCACGTCGAACACGTAGTAGATGACCGGAGCTGGCGCCGACCCGTAGTTCTGGAGAGCGTTGAATGAGGGGCGCCCGTCATCGTCAAAGGCGATGACCTCGCCATCAATGACCGTGTTGTCCGGCATCTTCGCGAGTCCCTTCAGCACGCCCGGATAACGTCCGCTGAAATCATTGTCGTTGCGTGATCGCAGGTGGACGACTCCGTTGCGCTTGAACGCAATCGCCCGGTAGCCGTCGAGCTTCAGCTCGTACAGCCACTGCGGGCTGTCGGGGAGCGAATCCGTTCGCTTCAACAGCATTGGCGCGATGAAGCGGGCGGAAGAGCTGCTCGAGGCCGGAAGTCTCGCGGAGGTGGCTTTGCGTTTGCGATCCATTCGCCCTATGAAGAACCAGTCAACGGATGATACCGCTCAGCCGGCCCTGCAGCGCGATCCGGACGAATGGAAAACTGGTGACGAACCGATGACCGACGCGCAGCGCTCGTACCTGGAGACGCTGTGTCGGAAGACCGGTGAAGATTTCGATGGCGCCCTGACGATGGCCGAAGCATCGAAGCGGATGGATGAACTCCGCGCACGATCGCCGAGACTCTCCGATCAGTGACGCTGTCCGCATTCGGCGATCCGATCGAGTCAGCGCGTTGCCGGCGTCTGCTGGTGGAACGAGGCGGGGTGGGCACCTTAGAGTGACAGAACAGGAGAGCACCATGAGAAAGGTTGTTGTCGGGGCGATGGTATCGATGGACGGTGTGATGCAGGCCCCGGGCGGGCCGGAAGAAGACCCCACCGGCGGCTTCAAGTTGGGCGGCTGGGTCGCTCCGCTCGCCGACGTCGACCCGGTGTTCTCCGCGGAGATCGGCAAGCTGTTCGGCGAGCCGTTCGACCTCCTGCTGGGTCGGCGCACCTATGACATCTTCGCGGCGTATTGGCCTTATGCGGAAGGCGGCTCGTACGACGACATCGCCAGAGCGTTCAACCGGATCACGAAATATGTGGGGACGCGCAAGGGCGCCGACCTTGCATGGAAGGGCTCCGTGGCGCTGCGCGACGCGGCGAAGGATGTCGCGAAACTGAAACAAGATGACGGCCCGACGCTCGTCACACAGGGCAGCACCGAACTTGTACATTCTTTGCTCGCCGCAGACCTCGTCGACGAGATCCGCACGTTCACATTTCCTGTGTTGCTGGGCAAGGGCAAGCGCCTGTTTGACGAGACCAGCCAGCCTCGCGCGTTCACGCTGACGCACAGCGCCGTCTCGCCCAACGGCATCATCGCTGCGACCTATGTGCGCGATGGCGAGGTGAAGACGGCCACCGTCGGTGGCGCGCAGGAGCCGTCGGGTGCCGAGTTGGCGCGGCGCGAGAAGCTCAATCGCGAAGGCTAAAGGTTCGCCGAAGGCGTGTGCCTCGGAGCGCACACTGCAAACGACCAAACGATCGAGGAGAGAAGCCTGAGCGCGCACTGGATGGCAGTGGGAGCCTCGATCGAGCCCAAGGTAAGAAGCCCGACCTCGTGCGCCGAAGTGCTGGCGCACGCGCTTCCGAAGAGCCGTGCAGGACCAGACCTGCGACGCAGCACGCGCTTGACCGGTATCAGTATGATACCATGGCAGCAAGAGAAACCCTATGCCCAACGTTCTGGTGCGCGATTTGGACGCTGAGGTGCTCAAGCAGCTGAAGGCTGCGGCCAAAGCACACCGACGTTCGTTGCAGGCCGAAATTCACGATATCCTGCGGCGTGCGAGCACGCGAAATCTTGCCGAGACCCGCCGGCTCTCGGCGCGGTGGCTCAAACGCTTGAGTGGCTCAGGCCATTCCGACAGCGCGGAGCTCATTCGCGAGGACCGCGACGCGCGGTGAGCGTCTTCGTCGTCGACGCGAGCCTGGTCGTAAAGTGGTTCATTCCAGAGATCCACTCCGAGGCGGCGCGGCGATGGCTCCGCGCGTCGCACGACTACGTTGCTCCTGACCTGCTGTTCTCCGAAGCTGGGAATACTGTCTGGAAGAAGGTGCGACGAAAGGAGTTGGAGGAGATTGAGGGGCGGCAGTTGGTGAGGGACCTGGCGCAAGTCGCCGTTGAAACGGTTGCTACTCGGAGTGTGCTCGAAGACGCGCTCGCCCTGGCACTCACCGCCGGCATAACGGTGTACGACGCGATGTACCTGGCGTTAGCCGTTCGACTCGAAACGGAGGTGATCACCGGCGATGACAGGCTCGCCGCCAAGGTCGCGTCACGCCCACTGCTCGCAGGACACGTTCGACGATTGCAGGAGTTTGTCGAGTAGCCTCTCCATCTGTAGACCTCAAACCCGATGCGATCGCAACGTGATCGAGTTCTGGATGCATGTCTTGCCCACCTTGCGTCGCTCGCAGGCGTCTGGAGACGCGCACGCATCTCCCGACTCGATGTCACGGTCAGCCGGAAGCGACGCACTGGCGCGAACGTTGCTCGCACCTGCCTCAGTTCGTGGACCCGTTGGAGAGCGGCTGCACGTGACATTCGAGCCGGCCCGTGTTCGAGTGCGGATGCTTCCGACCGCTGCCTTCGTCCTTCCTCCGTTTCGCCGGGTTCCACCGGGGTCACCCGCGGGCCAACAAGACTCGCTCCAACCGTGCCCGGAGCGCGGAACATCCCGACTTTTCGCGAACGTTTTTGAAAAAGTGGTCGCCGCAGTGGACGATTCCCGCAATCCTGGCTGTTACACGAAGCAGCCTGACGTTGACATGTGACCAGCATGCGCGCATGCTGATCACATGTCGAAGATGGTTCAGATCCGGAACGTTCCGGACGCCCTGCATCGCAAGCTCAAGACTCGGGCCGCGGACCTGGGGCAGACGCTCTCCGATTATCTGTTGGCCGAACTCGAGCGTCTGGCCGCACGTCCCACGCGTGACGAGATGCTGGCCAGAATTCACAGCCGAAAGCGCGTGACGCTGAAGACGCCGGCCGCCACCGTCATTCGTGAGGAACGCGAGCCCGCGTGATCGTCATTGACGCGTCGGCACTGCTGGAGTTCCTTCTTCAGACGCCGCTGGGCATTCGGGTTGAGGCGCGCCTCTTTCGAGAACGGGACGAGTTCCACTCGCCTCATCTGGTGGACGTTGAAATCACTCAGGGTCTCAGACGACTCGTCAGGGCGGGTGAGGTGTCGCCCGACCGCGCCGCAGAAGCGATCGCCGATCTCGCAGACCTCGATCTCCACCGCCATGCCCACCTCGATCTGCTGATGCGCGCGTGGAAGCTCAGAGAAGACATCACCGCTTACGACGGGATGTACGTTGCGCTCGCGGAGGCCCTTGATGCGTTGATTGTCACGTGCGACAAGCCGCTATCCAAGGCATCCGGACACCGTGCCCGGATCGAACTGATCGTCTGAGGATCGAAGAGTCAGAATCAGCGCACAGCTCAGAAGATCGGCGATTGCGGCTCCGTCAGGGTGCCGGCGATCAAGGCATCATGTTCGGCTATGATCCGCGGGTTGCTGGCCTAATCCGCAGGCGATACCACCGTGCGAAGGCAGAATGACGGGACCTCCAGAACCACGAATGACGGGCAGGCCAGCGATTTCCAGATGTCGAACGCGTCACGCTGGTTGTGCGCTGCCACGAACAGCGAGATCACGGTGCCATGAGAGATCGCCACGAGGTTACGTGTGGTCGTCCGAGCCAGCTCGGTCCGGATCGCCCTGGAGAATCGGTTGAGCGCGTCGGCGGCGGACTCCGTGCCGAGCACGGGCGTATCTGGCTTCCTGAAGATCGCCTCGTTGAGACGTTCGTGGTCCTCCCTGGATATCAGTGGCAACGCGGGACGGTCGAATTCCTCCAGACCAGCAGCTGCAGAGACTTCCAGATCGAGCTCCGCGGCAAGGAGCCGCCCAGTCATGAGCGCTTTTGGCTCCCTGCTCGCTACGAGGCGGAAAGGCGCGTACGGGGCAAGCTGGATGGCCAGCCGCCGGGACTGGCATTCGCCCTCCGAACCCAGGAGCCAGTCCCTGGGCGGGACGGCCGGTTCCAGGATCGGCAGCGCGTGCTTGACCAGCACCAGGAGTCTGTGTGAGACGGCGCCAGGGTCGACCGACGCGTGATCCGCCGTTGCCGCAGCGGGTTCGACGCGGCGGGCCATCATCGATACGGCCTCACCCTCATCGTTCACGCGCACGACCGGCCTCCCATCGCGGTGACGCGCTGCACTGCGCCCGAAACCATAACCGCCGTCTGACCGCAGAGTCAGGCCGTGAGCACAGGCCCGTGGCGCAGGTCGTCGAGCCATGCCCATTGACTGCACGCTCAACGGATTCGGCCGTGTCCGGCGCGACCACGGATGAACAACCATCTTCGACGTTCAGGGCAGAACGCCATCATCGGAGCACGCGATCCTGCCTGGTAGCAGGATTCGCTGCTCGGACAATCCGGCGCCACACGCGACGCCGAGATTCATGACGAACCGCCAGAGCACGAGCGTGCGCTACTTCGCGGCCCGCTTAGCCGCGGAGTTCATCCGGTCGCGCCAGACTGCCGCACGGTTCCATGCCTCGTCGTCCGCCTGGAGCGGATCGAAGCGGCTCGAGTCGAACTCCACGTAGATCTGGCTGTAGAGCGCCAGGTCTGCGGAAGGATTCGGCGTGTTCTCCTGCGCGCCGACGGATCTGCGCCACTCGAGCAGCCGTTTGCGCAGGGCCGCAGCGCGATCCGCATTGGCCTTCGAGACGTCCCGACTCTCCGCCATGTCCACGTCGAGATCGAAGAGCTCGACCTGCCCGTCGTCGTAGTGTTCGACGAGCTTCCATCTGCCGTCGCGCACCGCGCCGGCCGGACGGCTTCCCTGGTTGGTGTAATGCGGCAGATGCCAGAAGAACGTGCGCGATCCCGCGAGGGCCCGACCGGTGCGTAGCAGTTGCGCCTGGCTCAGCGCGTCGACGTCGGCAACCGCGGGAGCGCCGGCGAGCTCCATGATCGTCGGCAGCCAATCGGTGTTGACGAATGGCGTGTCGATCACTTGCCTGCTGGCGAGCGCGGGGCCGCGAACGATGAGTGGGACACGCAGGCCGCCTTCGTAAAGGTAACCCTTCCCCGCACGGAAAGGCGTGTTGTGCGTGACCCGCTGGTGCGGTCCCTCAGGCATGTGCAAGCCACCGTTGTCGCTCGTGAAGATCACGATCGTCCGCTCGCGAAGACCGGCCACATCGATGTGTGCGAGCAGTCGGCCGACGCTGTCGTCGAGCGTCTGCACCGTTGCCGCGTACGCCGGTTCGAACGCGTTGCCGTTCGCCGCGACGAGGTCTGGCTTCGCCGAGCGGAATGGAATGTGAGGATTGTTATGGGCGAGATAGAGAAAGAAGGGACGCGCGCGGTTGGCATCGATGAAACGCTCCGCCGCTCGGGTAAGGTCGTACTCCCCTTTGCCCCCTTCCGTGTCGCTCGCCGTCGTGGTCGCCTGACCCTCGTGGTAGACGTCGAAGCCCTGCTCCCGCGGCGTGAAGCCTGTTCCGCCAAGGTGCCACTTGCCAATCAGGCCCGTGGCATAGCCGGCGCCGCGCAGCCGCTCCGCAAGCGTCGCTTCCTCGAGCGCGAGCTGCTGCCGCATGGGCGGATGGAGAAGCCGCTGCGATGGCGCATCTGCCCGGCCGGGAATGAACGTGGTCAGGTGCAGCCGCGCCGGCGAGCGGCCGGTCATGATCGCCGCACGCGAGGGAGAACAGATCGGCGACGCCACGTACGCGGTGGTGAACCTCAGCCCCTCAGCCGCGAGCCGGTCGAGGTGGGGAGTTCGATGATCCTTGCGGCCGTAGACGCCGAGATCGTTCACGCCCAGATCGTCCGCCAGGATGAAGACGATGTTGGGAGGGGCCTGTGCGGCGCGCGGCTGGTGCAGGACGCCGGCTGAGCAGAGCACGGCAGTTATGGCAATGAACGCCGCGAGAAGTGATCGCGGAAATCGCATGGTCGTTCCCTCGCGGCGCTCAACCGAACGTCCCGTTGCTACGTCGCCGGCTATCCGTCTCCTCCGTCGCTCCGCCACATCTGCAGCGGCCCCATGATAGACGTTTCGGCCGGCCCGATGCTAAGGTTACGGGGCGGTGCAGCCAATGGACATGCAATCCGCCGGCAGAGGGGAACGGCTCCACACGAAGATCCGCTGCGTCGCCGTCTGTCTCGCAGTCTCGTCCGCCAGCGGTCAGCGTTTGTACGTCCACAGGATTCGTGAGTCCGCCGCTGCCGCGGCCTGAAAGCAGCAAGTCGGAACGCATGGTACACGCGGCAAGCGATCGTCGGAGGCCGCCGATGCAGCCGCGCGTCCCGCGGTCGACAAGCGCAGCCCGTGATGGCACGCACGACGTGACTCGGACGATTCCCGGTTTCAGGATTCCCGGTCGGGTTCTTCGGCCGCGAGGATTTCCGCGAATGGCGCCAGCGCGGGCACGTGCGCCGCAGCGGCGAGCGCCGTGACGGTCATCGGCACCGCGAGCAGGGCGCCGACCGGCCCCCAGACCCACGTCCAGAACACGAGCGCGACGAGTACGACCGAGGGCGAGATCTGAAGCCGCCGCCCCTGCATCCGCGGGTCGATGAAGTTGCCGATGATCTGTTCGAAGACGGTGAGTCCCGCGATGACGATCAGGCCCCGCACCGGCCCGTGCTGCACCAGCGCCATCAGCGAGGGCGGAATCACCGCGACGATCGATCCGAGGTTTGGAATGTAATTCAGCGCGAAGGTCAGGACCACCCAGACGAGCACGAGATCGACGCTGAGCAGCCAGAGCCAGATCCCCGCCGCGACCGCCGACATGAGGCCGAGGAGGGTCCGCACGTACAGATAGCGGCGGACTTTGTCCGCGATCGAGGCGATTGTGTCCAGCGCGGTGGCCCCGTGATGGTCGCGCAGGACGCGGCGCATGTTCCCGCTCCACGCCGGCGCTTCGAGGAGCATCAGCAGCACGAGGAAGAGCACGAGCACGAGCCCGCTGACGATTTGCCAGGCCGTCCGGATCGTCGACGCGAAGAACGCACCCAGCCGTTGCTGGACGCCTGAACCGAGCACGTCCTCCGGGATGGGCACGCCGTATCCGGTGGCTGTCTGCTGCAGGGATTGCCAGGATCGCTGCAGACGATCCGCATAGCGCGGCGCGCGTTCTGCCGCCTCGTCCACTGACTCGGCCGCGGCCCAGATGAACCCGCCGAGGATCACCACGATCAGCGCCATGGCGAGCGGCACGGCGGCCCAGCGGTAGCGGGGCAGCCGTTCCCGCACGTACGAGAGGACGGGCTGGACGACGAGGGCGATGAAGAACGCCGCCGCGAGGGGCACGACGACGAGCGCAGCGGCCCGCAGGAACCAGATCACGGCCACCGCGGCAATCACCCCGAGCAGCCAGGTCAAGGCCTTCTCGCGCACGTCAGCGTCCTGCGTGCGCTCGAGGTGGACGCGGGGCCAATTCGGCGATCTCCTGCATCGCATCGGGGCCGAGAGCTGCGGCTTTGATCCAGAGCGGGTAGCCGCGGAAATCCATCGCACCTCAGCAAGCAAGTGAGCTGCCGTACGAAGCGGGTAGCGGCTTTGCAGGACCGATCCACATGAAGCGCGTGCTGCTGATAGTGGTCGACGGCTGCACATCCCGCATACTCGGTCCGGCTATCGATCGCGGCGAACTGCCGTTGCTGGGTGCGCTCGCCCGAAGCGGCTGGCTCGACCTCCGGTGCGTCTCGATCTTTCCGTCGATCACTCCCGCCGCGACGGCGTCGATCGTGACCGGACGGTATCCGGCGCGGCATGGCATTGCCGGGATGTCGTGGTGGAATCCGTCCAGCGGACAAGTGGCGTACTACGGCGACGACGTGTGGACCGTGTTGAAACGTGGGCCCGGCGAATTCCTTCGTGATTTCCTGCTTCGCCTGAACGGCGAACGGCTGCGCTCGCCCACCATGTTCGAGGTCGTCGAGCGGCAGGGCTTGCGCGCAGCGTGCTTCAACCACCTGATCTTCCGCGGCGACGTCGAGCACGAACTGACACAACCGATCCTCCTGCAGCTCCTCCCGTCCGTCGGGTCGAGCCTCATCGTCAGAGGACCGTCGTGGCTCAGCCTCGGCGACTTCGTGTCGTCACGGCCTCATCGGCACGACCTTCAAACCTCGGGCGGCGTCTTCAATCGATTCGGGCTGGACGACGAGGGGACTGCCGGATTCCTGAGCGAGTTACCGGATGCCACCGCCCTGCCGGACTTCACGGTGGCGTATTTCGCCGACTACGACTTCGAGAGCCACCAGCGCGGGCCGGGCGCGGCGATCGACACGCTTCGTACGCTCGACGGCCGGCTGGCCTCCCTCTTCGACGGCTGGGGAGGCGTCGATCGCGTGCTGCGCGACGTCTGCATCGTTCTTACGGCCGACCACTCGCACTCGGGCGTGGACGAGTCCGACCGTGCGGGTATCCTCCTCCAGGATCTGCTGAGCGGATTCCGCTGCGGCGATCCGGCGGCCGGATGGCGGGACGGGGACGAGCTGTTGCTCTGTCCGAACATGCGCGCCGCCGAAGTCTACGTGCGCGACGGACGCGACATCGTGGATCGCGTGGCGCACGACCTGCTCGAGGACGAGCGCGTCGACCACGTGATCTGGTGCGACCGGCGCGACGGCGGCGCGTGCCGCGTTGCGACGGGGGATCGCGGCGCGCTCCATTTCACGCGTGCGCGCGGTCGCACGGACGCACCCCGCGACGACTACGGCACTCCGTGGGACCTGAACGGCGAGCCGGCAGCGCTCGACATCCGGGTCCAGAACGGACGGATTCGCTACGGCGCGTATCCGAACGCGCTCGAGCGCGTTGCCAACAGCATCGAGGATCCGCGCTCAGGCCGCATGTGGGTGACGGCACGCCCGGGCCACGAGTTCGGGGTGACCGGCCAGTCGGTCCATCCCGGCGCCGGATCTCACGGCACGCTGCACGAGCTGGACTCGCTCGTCCCGCTCCTGGTTGCCGGTCATCCGGCCGGCGCGGAGCGGCGCACCGCACCGGCGCGCATCGTCGACGCAGCCCCTATCGCGGCGGCCGCGCTGGGGATCCACTTCGACGTCGCCGCGGGCCAGAGTCACGCGTGAATGCCCCCTGGCTGTCCATCCCGGCGCTCGAGCCTCCGCTCGACCGGAGGTCCGCACGAAATGCCGGGCACCGGAGCCCTCGCACCTCGGCCAAAGGGCCGGATCGTCTCTGCTTGTCGCAGGTTCGGTCTGGTGCAGGCCTTGCATTTCGCACCGTCGCCTGTCAGGGATCGAAAGGGGCACGGAAGGAGTGTGCCCCCAGCACGGATGGAGTTCTCCCCGATCGATGCTGGCCTCGACGACCTCCAGCACCGCCCGGCGAAGCTGCCGCAGCACGCCACGCGCAACGACTGGTAGATCGCCATCGCGTTCAAGGTCCGGCACCGGCAACATGAAGTTCGCCATGAATGGAGCGCTGACGATCGGCACGCTGGATGGTGCCAACGTCGAGATCCGCGACGCGGTCGGCCCCGACAACTTCTTCCTCTTCGGCCTGACGGCCGAACAGGTCGAACGACGGAAGGCCGCAGGATACAGTTCGCCGAGCATCTACGAGTCGAACGACGAGCTGCGCGAGGGGATCGACCTGATCGCCGACGGGTACTTCTCGAACGGCGACCGCGATCTGTTCCGTCCGCTCATCGACTCGCTCCTTTCGAATGACGGGTCATGCTGCTCGCCGACTATCAGGCATACGCCCACTGCCAGCAGGTGCGGGCCACGCCTGCGATCAGGACGGCTGGACCAGGATGTCGATTCTCAACGCGGCCCGCGTCGGGCGCTTTTCCTCCGATCGCTCGATTCGTGAGTACTGCCGGGACATCTGGAGGCCTGAACCAGGACAGCCTGCGCTACTGGCTGAACCACATGCACGTCGACGGGTTCCGTTTCGATCACGCGTCGGTCCTGTCGCGGGACGAAACCGGACGGCCGCTCCCGAATCCGCAGGGGCTGTGGGACATCGAGTCGGATCCCCTGCTCGCCGGCACGAAGCTGATCGCGGAGCCACGGGATGCCGCCGGCCTCTACCAGGTCGGCAGCTTCGTGGGCGACACCTGGCAGGAATGGAACGGCCGCTTCCGCGACGATGTGCAGCGGTTCGTGAAGGGGGATCCGGGGACCGTGTCGGGCGTGGCCAGGCGGCTGCTGGGCAGCCCGGATATGTACGGGCACGACGAACGGGAGGCTGAGCAGAGCATCAACTTCGTCACGTGTCACGACGGCTTCACGCTGAACGACCTGGTCTCGTACAACAGCAAGCACAACTAGGCCAACGGCGAAAACAACCGCGACGTCGCCGCCGGTCGCGGAGACCACACATACCGCGCAGCCGCGCTCGGTCGTCGTCCTCGCGCGCGCTGTCGTGAGCCGGTAACCGCGATCCGAACGCGACGATCCATGGCGATTCATCCACTTGCGGGTAAGCCGGCGCCGCCCGAGCTGCTCGTCGACGTCGATCACCTCAGGAACGAGTACTTCGCGCGCGTGCCGGATGCGGCGGATCCGGCTCAGCGCGTCACCTTCGGCACGAGCGGACATCGCGGCTCGTCGCTGCGCGGGTCGTTCAACGAGGCGCACGTGCTGGCGATTGCGCAGGCCATCTGCCACTACCGGCAGCAGCAGCAGGTGGACGGTCCCCTGTTCATCGGGAAGGACACGCACGCGCTCTCGGACGTCGCGCTGATCACGGCCCTCGAAGTGCTCGCGGCGAACCGGGTGGAAGTCATGGTCGACAGCGAAGGCGGGTACACGCCCACGCCCGCGATCTCGCACGCCATCCTCAAGTACAACCGCGGCCGGCTCTCAGGTCTCGCCGATGGCATCGTCATCACGCCGTCGCACAACCCGCCGGAGGACGGGGGATTCAAGTACAACCCGCCGACGGGCGGGCCGGCCGACACCGGGGCCACCCGCTGGATCGAAGCCAGAGCCAACGAGCTGCTCCCGAACGGCGCCAGTGGCGTGGCTCGCAGGGCTTCCCCCGGCGTCCTTCCCGGCAACGCCACGCATGCGTACGACTACATCGGGTCGTACGTCAGCGACCTGGACGCTGTTCTGGACATGGACGCGATCTGCAGAAGCGGGCTGACAGTCGGGGTCGATCCGCTCGGGGGAGCCGGGTTGGCGTGCTGGGCGGCGATCGCCGATCGCTACGGGTTCAGCGTCGAGGTCGTCAACGAAGTGATCTCTCCGACGTTCGGCTTCATGCCGCTCGACTGGGACGGCAGAATCCGCATGGACTGTTCGTCCCCGTATGCGATGGCGAAGCTGATCGATCTGCGGGATCGCTTCGATGTGGCGTTTGGAAACGACGCCGATGCGGACCGTCACGGGATCGTGACGCGCGGCGCCGGCCTGATGCAGCCGAACCACGTTCTCGCCGCCGCGATCTTCTATCTGTTCACGAACCGGCCCGGGTGGAATCGGAGAGCCGCCGTGGGCAAGACGGTGGTCAGCAGCAGCATCATCGATCGTGTCGCCCGCAAAGCGGGCCGGGCGCTGATCGAGGTGCCCGTCGGCTTCAAGTGGTTCGTCACGGGCCTGCTGGAGGGCTCGCTCGGGTTCGGTGGAGAGGAGAGTGCCGGTGCATCGTTCCTGCGGCGCGACGGCACCGTCTGGGTCACGGAGAAGGACGGCATCCTGATGGATCTGCTCGCCGTGGAGATGACGGCGCGCACGGGCCGCGATCCGTCGGAGCTGTACGCGGAGCTGGCCCGGGAGCTCGGCGCGCCGGTGTACGAGCGCATCGACGCGCCGGCGACCCCGGAGGAGAAGGCGGCCTTGCTGAAGCTGTCGCCAGAGGATGTCAGCGCCACCGAGCTGGCGGGCGACCCGATCGAGGCGCGGCTCACGACTGCGCCCGGCAACGGCGAGCCGATCGGCGGCCTGAAGGTCGTTACGGCTCACGGCTGGTTTGCCGCCCGTCCGTCCGGCACGGAAGCGGTCTACAAGCTCTACGCGGAGAGCTTTCGCGGCATCGATCACCTGCGCCGCATCCAGGAGGAGGCACGCAGCCTGATCAGCCGCACCTTGACGGGGTCGTGCGATGACGTTAGAAGCCACGAATGACCTCGCTCCGCCTCTCGATCGCCAGCCGATGGTTCCGAAGACCGACGACGAGCAGCAGGTGCTGCTGCGACGGGCGAGCCCCACGGCATGCTGCTGAAGCCCAACATGGTGATCGCCGGCAAGGCGTGCCCCGTCCAGGCGCCCGTTGCGGACGTGGCGCAGCAGACGGTGCGCTGCCTACGGGGCACATGCCCGCCGCGGTGCCGGGCACCGCGTTCCTCTCGGGCGGCCAGGATCATCTCGCGGCCACCGTCCACCTGAACGCGATCAACCCGATCGACGCGAGACCCTGGACGGCCAGCTTCTCCTGCGGGCGCGCGCTCCAGGACGAAGCACTGAACCCCTGGCAGGGCAGCGCCGACCGCCTCGCGCAAGGCCAGCAGGCCTTCCATCACCGCGCGACGTGCGGCAGCGCCGCGGCCCGGGCCGCTACACGCCATCGCTGGAGCGGGAAAGCAGTGGTCGCGTGAGGAATTCGGAAGACAACACACATTCATGAAGAGAACTGCCGTGCCAAAGCTGTTGAACAAGGAGCACGAGACGCGGCTCGCGAAGACCGAGCCGCTGACCGGTCAGGAACTCGCGGCCATGCACGCCTACTGGCGTGCGTGCAACTACCTCTCGGTCGGAATGAATTACCTGAAGGACAACCCGCTGCTGCGCGAGCCGCTGAAACCGGAGCACGTGAAGCACCGGCTGCTCGGGCACTGGGGCGCGAGTCCCGCGCTGTCCTTCGTGTGGGTGCATCTGAACCGGCTGATCGTCGAGCAGGACCTCGACGTGACCTTCGTCGCCGGACCGGGGCACGGCGCGCCCGGCGTGCTCGGGCCGGCCTACCTCGAAGGCACCTACTCCGAGGTCTATCCGGACAAGAGCGAGGATGCGGAGGGCATGCAGAAGTTCTTCAAGCAGTTCTCGTTCCCCGGGCACATCGGCAGCCACGTCACGCCGGAGACCCCGGGCTCGATCCACGAGGGCGGAGAGCTCGGCTACAGCCTCTCGCACGCGTACGGCATGGCGTTCGACAACCCCGATCTGATCGTCGCGTGCGTGGTGGGCGACGGCGAGGCCGAGACCGGCCCGCTCGCCACCGCGTGGCATTCGAACAAGTTCGTCCACCCCGTCCGTGACGGCGCGGTGCTGCCGATCCTGAACCTGAACGGGTACAAGATCGCCAATCCGACGGTCCTGGCGCGCATCAGCCACGAGGAGCTCGAATCGCTGTTCGTGGGGTACGGCTACACGCCCTACTTCGTCGAAGGCGACGACCCGCACGCGATGCACGAGAAGATGGCGGCAACGCTCGAGAAGGCTGTCGCCGACATCCGCGAGCACCAGAAGACGGCGCGCGGGACGAATACGGCCTTCCGTCCGCGGTGGCCGATGATCGTGCTCCGTTCACCGAAGGGCTGGACGGGACCGAAGGAGATCAACGGGCACAAGGTCGAAGGCTCATGGCGCTCGCACCAGGTCCCGTTCTCCGACGTCCGCGGCAACCCCGCGAACCTGAAGCTGCTCGAGGACTGGATGCGCAGCTACAAGCCCGAGGAGCTGTTCGACGATCGCGGCCGGCTCGTGCCCCGGCTGCGGGCGCTGGCGCCGAAGGGACCGCGCCGGATGAGCGCCAATCCGCACGCCAACGGCGGGCTGTTGCGCAAGGATCTCAAGCTGCCGGACTTCCGGAACTACGCCGTGCAGGTGTCGTCGCGCGGCACCGCGAACTACGAGAACACCAGGCCGCTGGGGGAGTTCCTGCGCGACGTCGCCAGGGAGAACCCGACCAGCTTCCGCGTGTTCGGACCGGACGAGACGGCCTCGAACCGGCTCCAGGCCCTGTACGGGGCGACCAAGAAGACGTGGATGGCCGACATGCTGCCCGAGGACGCCGACGGCGGCGAGCTCGCACCGGACGGCCGCGTCATGGAGCTGCTCTCCGAGCACACTCTGATCGGCTGGCTCGAGGGGTATCTCCTCACCGGGCGGCACGGTGTCTTCCACACGTACGAGGCCTTCGCCCACGTGATCGATTCCATGTTCAACCAGCACGCGAAGTGGCTGGACATCAGCAAGAACCACGTGCCGTGGCGCGCCCCGGTCGCGTCGGAGACCATCCTCCTCTCGTCGACGGTCTGGCGCCAGGATCACAACGGGTTCTCCCATCAGGATCCGGGGTTCATCGATCTGGTCACCAACAAGGGGCCGTCGGTCACGCGCGTCTATCTGCCGCCCGATGCCAACACGCTGCTGTCGGTCGTCGATCACTGCCTGCGCAGCACCGACTACATCAACGTGATCGTGGCGGACAAGCAGAAGCACCTGCAGTTCACGACGATCGACGAAGCGATCGTGCATTGCACCAAGGGGCTCGGCATCTGGGCGCGGGCGAGCACCGACGCGGGCGAGGAGCCCGACGTCGTGCTGGCCTCGTGCGGAGACGTCGCGACCATGGAGGCGCTGGCGGCCGCGGCGATCCTCCGGGAGCGCGCGCCGGATCTGAAGCTCCGGTTCGTCAATGTCGTGGATCTCTTCAGGTTGCAGCCGGCGTCCGAGCATCCGCACGGGTCCACGGATCGCGAGTTCGACAGCCTGTTCACGACCGACAAGCCGATCATCTTCAACTTCCACGGATACCCGTGGCTCATTCACAAGCTCGCGTACCGGTTCGCCGGACACGCGAACCTGCACGTGCGGGGCTACAAGCAGAAGGGGAACATCAACACGCCGCTCGAGCTGGCGATGCTGAACGAGACGTCGCGCTTCCACCTCGTGATCGACATCATCGACCGCGTGCCGAAGCTGCGCCTGAAGGGAGCGCATCTCAAGGAGGAGATGAAGAACGCAATCATCGACAACCTCCGCTACGCCCACGAGCACGGAACCGATCGGGCGGAGATCGCCGACTGGACGTGGCCGCATTGAGGAGATGGAGCTGACGACGGCGCGGCCAGGCGGTGACGCCACTGCATCCTCCGACAGCGATGCAGCAGCCGCGGGTTACCGCCGGCACTGCTGGTGCATGCCGGTACGGAGAACGAACGTGGTGAGGTGCTCACATGATTCGCAAGCTGAAGTCCGGGGAGTACCGCCTGTACTCGCGAAAGCGTGATCCACGAACCGGCCGCCGCCGCAATCTCGGAACGTTTCGCAGCCGCACCGCTGCAGAGAAGCACGAACGCGCCGTGCAGTTCTTCAAACGTCAGCATTGAGGTGGTCGGAAGCTCCGAGGGGGACACCTGCCATACGCTGAACTCCCGTTGCTTCCGCTGACTGAGCCGTAGCTGTCGAGCAAGTGCAGGACTGCCGCTGGCGTTGCCAAGGCCGCATCCGGGTCCTGGCTCATGGGCATCGAGGTTCGGATTCAGGCGATTGCACGCCGCTCGATGAACAGGACCGGGGATTGCACCGCACATCGATAGCACCGGGAGGAGCTGAGCAATGGAGATCTCGACTGCCATCGTGCTCGCGGTTCTGCTCTGCATCGTGCTGTTCGTCCCGTTCTTCATCTGGAGCGTCCGGGGCAAGGCGCGTGGTCACACCTGGTTCACCTGGTGGAAACCGCGGGGTCACCCCGACATAGGCCCGGATTTTGGTGGACCTCGACTGACCCGGCCGGGCGCTGACGATGCGCGGGACGCGCGTTACTGATCGGGGGTTCGCGTGCCCATCGCCATGGGCAGCGTGTAAGTACGAGCTACCGATCAGCTCGATGCGTTGACGGACGGCTGCCCGATCAACGGGCTCTGGCAGACTCGGAGCAGCAGCGCTTTGAGCTGGGCGAAATGCCTGGGCCCAAGCGCTGCGCTCCAGTCCCGCTCGATGTCACGAAGAATCTCGTGAATTTTCGCGTAGGCGGCGCCTCCGAGCTTGGTCAGGCGGAAAATCGCGCACGACCTTGGTCGGGGCGTCGGACCGGGCGAGATACCCGAGCCCTTCGAGACTCCGGAGCAACGCCGCCGGCGGGCCGCCGGACCAACTCAAGATGACAAATCATGCGCCGTCATGGCCTCACGCCGGCGCCATAGCCGCCCACTGGGAGCCATCGGCATCAGTTGGCCTGGACGGATTCGGCTGATTGGGGGCCGCAATGGCCCGGTGCTGACGGCAGCACGCACTGGCTCGTACCACGCCTCTGCATCCCTACATCAACCGCCGCAACAGCCTCGCATGCGGCCGCCGCGCGTCGATCCGGTGCAGCCCCAGGTCAGCCGCTATCTGCTGCGCCTCGCGAAACTCCATAGAGGTCAGCCGCCGATTGATTTCAGCGTAACTCGACGCGCCAACCCTGCCCGCCGGGTGGTGCTGGTTCATCAGGTTCACGTAGGCATCACTGCCCAGCGTCGCCGCGACCCACTCGAGGATCGCCCGCGTCTCGTCCAGGCATCCGGGCATCACGAGGTGGCTCGGACCAGCACGCCGCGGCGCGCGAGGCCCTGCTCGTCGAAGGCGAGCGGTCCGACCTGCGCGTGCATGGCTTCGATCGCGGCGCGCGCGGCGTCGGGGTAGATGCCCCGCCCGGCAGGCGCTACTGATTCAACGGAGACAGGCCTAGGCCCGCTTGCGCAGGACGTGGCAGATGTAGACGGGCGAGCCGCCGAAGCGCCGGGACAGGTGTTCCGACACGAGCTCGAGACCGACGGTGCGGTAGTAGCGCCTGAGGCGCGGGCTCGTCTGAAAGAGCGTGTCACCCCAGAAGCGCGGCAGCCGCCGCCCCGTCGCCCTGTAGACGGCGGTGTTGACGATGGTCCTCGCGCCGTAGACGCGGCGCTTCCAGGCACGCGCCGAGCAGACGTCCTTCAGCGGATACCCGAGCCCGTGATACGAGACGCGTGCGGTGCCACCGGGGCGCAGCACGCGGGCGATCTCGGCGAGTGACCGCGCCTCATCCGTGTACATGAGGACGACCTTGCAGATGACGCCGTCCAGCGACGCGGTGGCGAAGGGCAGCCGCTCGGCCGACCCCCGACACACGCTCAAGCCGAACCCGCGTCCGCGCAGGGCCTGCGGGACGTCGAACTCGAGGCCGAAGGCCCGGCCGCCGCGCCGCTCGACCTCCCGCATCTGTTCGCCCCAGCCGAAGCCGATGTCGAGCACGCGTGCGCCGGCTGGAAACTCCGCGTACGAGAAGCCCTCGACCTGATACGCCGAAGGGCCGCCTGCGATCGCGCTGCCCTTCTTGCCGTCCGGCGCCGGAGCCCGAGGAGTCGATGACGAGGGCGAATGCACGACAGCGGTCCCGCGACGATCACTCTGCCACGGCGACCAAGGTGGACGCAAACTGATCCGCGCTGTCACGCCGCTCTCCGCGGCGCCGATGGAGCTGAACAGGCCGATGTGAAGTAACATCGCCATCCGAATCCATGGACGGCGTCGACCTGCGGAAGCTTCGGGAACTTGCGACCCGCTACACCGCGGCGTGGTGCAGCCAGGAGCCAGCGAGCGTTGCCGCGTTCTTCGCACCGCACGGGTCCCTGAAGGTCAACGACAGTCAGCCGGCCGTCGGCCGGGACGCCATTGCCGGCGTCGCTCGAAGCTTCATGACCGCGTTTCCCGACATGAAGGTGCTGTGCGACGACTTGGCTGTCGAGGGGGACACCGCGATTTATCGATGGACGCTGCTCGGCACCCACTCGGGGCCCGGCGGAACGGGGCGCCGCGTGCGCATCACCGGTCACGAACGATGGAGGATCGACCCCGACGGCCTGATCGTCGAGTCGCTGGGATCGTTCGATCGCGACGATTACCAGCGTCAACTCGAGGGCCGCTCCGCTCAGGGCCCTTAGTCCTGCCTTTCGTAATTACGGTGACGCACCGAGGGCGGCGGGGCGCCCGCCCCGCAAGGCGCGAGGAGGGAGAAAGTCAGGACTTAGCGGCGGGACGAGACGTGGATGCGCCGGGTGCTGACGCGAACGGGGAATCGGCCGGCCGTCGCGGATCGCGGCATTCCGGAGGTCCACGACTGGCTCGTTCCGCTCGACGTGCGCTTCACCTCCAGCCCGGTGCAGCCCTCGGACTCGCTCGGAGGAGAGATGGGCAGGACGACGACGGCGCTTGCGCTGATGCTGGTCGGAATGGCGCAGGCCACTCCCCTGAAATTCCCGCCGGGCTACGTTGATCCGGCGCCGATTCTGGCAGCCGCGTCGGAAGCGATCGGCGAGGGCAGCCTCCGGTGCATCACGTTCTCGGGGAGCGGCTACGGCGGCGCAGTCGGGCAGACGTTCGAGAACGCAATGAATGTCGACTGGCCGCGCATCGACGCGCTGGCCAACTACACACGCACGATCGACTGGGACGCGCGCACGAGCAAGGAGACGTTCGAACGACAGCCGGGTCTGAACCCCGCCTCGTGGAAGTACGGCCTCGGCTGGCAGGGAGGCACGCCGACACAGCGGGCGGTCCGGCAGACCCATATGGTGAACGGGCGCTTCGCCTGGCACCGCGACGGCGACGGCGCTCCGGTTCCCGTGCCGCCCGAGCTTGCCGAGGCGTACCAGCTCGATCTCTGGCTGAACCCTCCGGGATTCCTGAAGGCCACGCGCCTGCCCGGCGCCAACCCGGTCGCGTTCTGGCGCTGGGAGCAGATCGAGAAGGGCCGGGATGGCAACGTGGTCGCGCCGGAGAAGGTCCACGTGGTCGCGATCACGGTGCTCGGGAAGTACCGCGTGGACGCGACGATCGACTCGCGGCACCGGATCACCCGGATCAAGACCACCGTCAACGAGCCGGCGCTCGGGGATTTCAACATCGAGCACGAGTCGACGGACGAGCGGATGTTCGGGAACGTGAAGTGGCCGGTCTCGTGGCACTCGCACCAGGGCTGGGACGACAACTGGCAGTTCTACCGGCAGAGCACCGGCCACAACGCCTACGGTGGAACGTTCGCGGACGTGCGGCCGAACGTCTGCGGGGATCCCGTCCCGGTGCCTTCCTCCGTCATGCAGGCGACCTTCCCGGAGGCCGTAACGGTGGACAGGATGGCGCCCGGCGTCTACCGGCTCGGCGGCGGGCCCGCCAACAGCTACATGGTGGAGTTCGCGGACTTCGTCGCGGTGTTCGAGGCGCCGGGCAACGAAGACCGTAGCCTCGCGGTGATCGAGTCCGTGGTGAAGCTCGCGCCGAACAAGCCCATTCGCTGGCTGATCAGCTCGCATCCGCACTTCGATCACATCGGAGGCCTGCGGACGTACCTCCACATCGGCGCGACGATCGTCACGCATATGAAGAACCTGGCCTTCCTGAATCGCGACGTCCTGAACTATGAGCCGAGGACGGTTGCGCCCGACATCGTCTCGCGATGGCCTCCGACGGAGCTCTCGGAGGGCTACAACTACGAAGCGGTGCAGGAGAACTACGTGATCACGGACAACAGCCGGATTCTGCGCGTGTACTACGTGCAGCCGCTGCAGCACGCGGAAGGGATGCTCATGGCGTACCTGCCAGCCGAGCGCATCGCGTTCCAGGCGGATCTGTTCGACACGCACGAGCCACCCCGGCCGCAGCAGCTGCCGGCCATGCGCAGCCTCGACGCGCAGGTGCGGCGCATGAAACTCGACGTGGCGACGCTCGCGCCAGTACACGGCACGCCCGTACCGTGGAGCGTGTTCAGGGCGGCGCTCGAGTCGCTGACGGGCGGAGGGCAATAGCGCCCGGCTACGGCGTCTCGCACCCCTCGTCGAGGCAGCCGTCCGCCGGCACCATTCACGAGCGCGGGTCGACTCGGCCCACACGGCTCGAAAAGCCGCCTCGCTCCGCAGGCGTCGCGGCGTCACCCCGCCGCCGGCCAACCGATCGCGTGCGTGTTCCGTCAAAGACCTCATGGCCACGTTCATCCGCGATGTCCGTTTCGCCGCGCGCATGTTCGCACGCGAGCCCGGGCTCACCCTGCTCGTCGTGCTGGCGCTCGCCCTGGGCATCGGGGCGACGACTGCTATCTTCACCGTCGTCGATGCGGTCCTCCTGCGACCGCTGCGGTACGCGGAGCCGGATCGACTGGTCGTCGCGATGCACGGCGAGGGGGCAAGCGGGCCGGTGTCGCCGGCAGATTACCTGGATTACCGCCGAGCGGCGCGTTCGTTCGAAGGGCTCTCCGCGGCGCAGGCCTGGGGCGGCACGCTCGGCGGCGGTGAGCGGCCCGAGGCCGTGAACGGCCTCAAGGTCGCGGCGGATATGTTCGATCTGCTGGGCGTGCCAGCGCACGCCGGCCGCACGTTCGTGGAAGGCGACGACCAGCCCGGCCGCGACGCCATCGTCGTGCTGGGCTACGGCCTGTGGATGCGCCGCTTTGGAGGCGACCGGTCCGTGGTCGGACGCAGCCTGTCGATCGACGGGCGCCCGTACGTAATCGTGGGCGTGATGCCGGCCGGATTCAGGTTCGCGCCGTTCTGGCAGACGCGGGCGGAGATGTGGGCGCCGCTGTCGCTCGCGGAGCGACGGGATGATCGCGGCGGCCGGTCGCTGCGGATGTTCGGCCGCTTGAAGGAGGGCGTGACGCCCGGAGAGGCGCAGGCCGAGATGTCGACGCTCGCCGCGCAGCTGGAGCGCGCGTATCCGCAGACGAACACGGGGGCTGCCATCACCGTGCGCCCGCTCCTCGATCGCGTCGTCGCCGGCATCCGCCCGACGCTGCTCGCCCTGATGGCGATGGCGAGCTTCGTCCTGCTGATCGCGTGCGCGAACGTGGCAAACGCGCTCCTGGCGCGCGCATCGGGACGGCAGAGGGAGATCGGTATCCGGCTGGCGATCGGCGCGAGCCGCGGCCGCATCGTCCGCCAGATGCTCACGGAAAGCCTCGTGCTGGCCGGGTCGGGTGCCGCGGGCGGCCTGCTGCTGGCCGGTTGGGCTATCAACTGGCTCACGGCGGTGCTGCCGGCGGGAAGCCTGCCGCGACAGCACGACATCGTGTTCGACCTGCGCGTGGCCGCAGCGGCGCTCCTGGCCACCGTGCTCGTCGGGCTCGCAACCGGGCTCGTCCCGGCGCTCCAGACCGTGCAGGCGAGAATTGCAGGGGTGCTGGACGCGGCAGGCAAGGGCGTGACCCAGAGCGGCCGGCGCAAGCTCGCGGGCCGCCTCCTGATTGCCGGTGAGGTCGCGCTCGCTGTCGTGCTTCTCGTCGGCGCCGGCCTGATGGCGCGCACGATGATCGGCCTGAACGCGGTCGACCCGGGCTTCCGCGCCGACCACCTCGCGGTCGCGACCGTCTCGCTCGCCGGCACGCCGCACCACGAAGCCCCTGCGCGCGATCCGATGTTCCGCCGCATCCGCGAGCACCTGCAGACACTGCCTGGAGTGACGGCCGCCGGCGCGATCAACCACCTGCCGCTCGCCGGCGACGTGTGGACGCTGGGCTACCGGATCGAAGGCCAGCCGGAGCCGCCTCCCGGCCAGCGGCTGTCAGCCGTGTACCGGATCGTCCAGCCCGGGTACTTCGCCGCAATGGAGCTGCCAATACTCCAGGGACGTGCGCTGTCGGACGACGATGGCCCGGCGGCGCCGCCGGTCGCCGTCATCAACCAGGCGATGGCGGACCGGCAGTGGCCGGGCGAGTCACCGATCGGCCGTCGCCTCTTCATGCCCGGAATGAGCGACATCCGGGCGCCGATCACGATCGTAGGCGTGACCGCTGACGCACGGCAGTCCGACTGGACCGAGCCGGTTCACGACGAGGTCTACCTGGCCTACGCGCAGCGGTCTGGCGAGTTCGGGCTCGGGAGGATGACGTTCGTCCTGCGGACGTCGAGCGATCCCGCCCGCCTCGCCTCGACGATCCCCGGCGAGGTCGCCCTGCTCGATCGCAGCGTGGCCGTGTTCGACAACGCAACGATGACGAGCGTCGTCGCGGACGAACTCTGGCGCGAGCGGCTGACGATGCAGCTGGCCGGCGTGTTCGCGGCTGTCGCACTCGGGCTGGCCGCGATCGGTATCTATGCGATCGTGGCGTACTCGGTCGAGCGGCGTACCCGCGAGCTGGGCGTGCGCATCGCGCTCGGCGCGACGCGCGGCCGCGTCGTCCGTCTGGCGCTCGGCGAGGCGCTGCGGCCGGCGCTGCTGGGACTGGCGGGCGGCGTGGTCGCGGCGCTCGGCGCCGCCCGGTTCATCGAGAGCCTGCTCTTCGGCGTAAGCGCACTGGATCCGGCTACGCTCGCCACCGCCGTCATCACGCTGCTCACGGTGGCGGCCGTGGCGGCCTGGATCCCGGCCCGCCGCGCCAGCCGGCTCGATCCGCTCGAAGCGCTGCGGCGCGACTGACAATCCGCCCGCCCTGGCGCGTCTGCGAGGCGGACGCTAGGCTCGTTGCACGCGGTGAGCAGCGCGGATCGAGCTGATCGTGTGCCCGAAAACCTCCTGGGGTCAGGTCTTGCAATGACGTACGACCATGGGCCGGCCTCGGCGAGTACGTTACTGCAAGACCTGACCCCATGGCGGCGCCCAAGGCGGCGCGCGACATGGTCCGGCTGCCGGGGTCAGGTCTTGCAATAACGTACGACCCCACGGATAGCCTCGGCCAGTACGTCAATGCAAGACCTGACCCCAGGTTACTGCGCCATCCCGCGCCCCGCCACGGACCAGGTCGCTTCCAGGCGATCTCCCCGCAGGCAGTGGATGCGGTCGTACAGGTTCACCGAGGGATCGCAGTGCGGCACGACGAGCTCGATCCGGTCGCCGAGCTTCACATCTGCCGTGGCGTTCTTCAGATCGAGCCGACCGTGCTCGTCGCCGGCCCACGAGTACACAATCCCCTCCAGACCCCTGACCTCGGGCGTGAACGGCCGGTCGGTCGAGAACGCTTTGTACCCACCGTCCACGATCGCCACGTCCGGCCTGCGGGAGACAACGGTCGTGACAACCGTCAGCGCGTTCTCGAAGTCGCGGTAGACCGGGCCATCCTGGCCGCCAATTCGGTTGTAGTCGATGTCCATGAACATGAAGCTGCCCGGTTGCAGCTCGGTCACGCCCTCCAGCTCGGAGTCGATGTTGTAAGTACCGGTCGAGCCGCCCGTCAGCAGAGCGCAGGGCAGTCCGTCCTGTTCGAACAGCCGCCGGGTCTCGACGGCCCGTCCCATGTTCGCCAGCGATCGGGTCCGCCGCGCGTCGAACCCAACCGTGTGCGACGCTCCGCCGTCGTAGGCCTGGATGCCGGCCAGCCGCACGTGCTTCAGCGAGCCGATCAGGCGGGCGAGCTCGAGCGCCTGATCTCCGGCGGGGACCCCTGTCCGGCCGAAGAGCAAATCGATCGCGACGTTGACCACCAGCGGCTTCTTGCCGGCCTGCGCCGCCGCGTCGAAGTCCCGGACGATGCGCTCGTCGTCCACCACGAAAATGGTGTCAGGCTGTTTCCGCGCCAGCGCCACGGCGCGCTCGATCTTGCGGCGGCCTACGACCTGCGTCGTGACGAGCAGACCCTTCACACCGTGATTGGCGAAGACCTCAGCCTCGCTGAGCTTCGCGGCACACGTGCCCACGGCACCGGCGCGGACGAGCGCCCTGGCAATTTCGGGACACTTGTGGGTCTTCCCGTGCGGCCGAAACGCCTTGCCTCGCCCCTTCAGGTAGGCTGCCATCTTTGCGATGTTCGCCTCGAACGCGTCGAGGTCGAGCAGGAGCGCCGGCGTCGGGATGTCGTCCCGCGCTACGGCGTCGGCCCGGCCCCGCTGGACGAATGCCGCAATCTCCGGCGCGGTATATCCCCGCGGGGACTGGCTCGATCGGGTGATGGCCGGCGCCACCGCCGCGGCGAGAAATTCACGCCTTCTCATACGTGGCCTCCGTCGGTGGCGCCACTATAATGCGGCGAGCTGCGCGTTGCACCTGGGATCCGGGAGGCGGCCATGAAAGACTTCGCGATCCGCATGACACACAAGCCCGGCGAGCTGGCGCGGGTGGCGACGGCGCTGGCGCGCTACGGCGTGAACGTCAAGTCGCTGGCGGCGCTCGCCATGGATGGTCACGCGCTGGTTCACATCCTGCCGGACGAGGAGGAAGCCGCGCGCGCGGCGCTCACGGCCAGCGGGATTGCCTTCGACGAGACCGAGGTCGTGACTGTGCTGCTCGAGAATCGCGCCGGCGAGATCGCCCGGGTGACCGCGCGGCTCGGCGACGCCAGAGTCAACCTGCGCGCCATCTACGTCACGGGCGTGGTCGACAACCTCGTGGAGCTGGCGATCGTCGCCGGCGACGCGGCGAGGGTCCGGGAGGCCATGGCCGACACGCAGCAATGAGCGTCAGTCCTCGTGAACTACTGTCGGTCGCCGCCGATCACGTGCGTCGGTGAGCCGGCGCGTCGAACAGCCGCACGCCCGACGCGGCCGCGCGATCGCCGTCGCGGCCCGGGCGGCAGGAACATCCGACCCGATGTACCGTCGATTCGCACGCCGTCATCGCCGAGCTGCGCATGCGCGTCGCGATCGTGCCCGGCAGGTCCGACGCGGGTCACCCGACATGCCCGCACGTTGCGGAGCAGCTCCGAGACGACGCGGGCGGCGTCAGACCCTGATGGTCTCGAGTCCGTGGGCCTCGGGTCCGCGCTCCGAGCGCCACAACAGGAACGAGAAGAGGAGCCCGAGGAACCCGAGCCCGGCGAACATCCACAGGCCGGGCGCATAACCGCCGGCGTTGGCCGGGCCTGCCGCGTTCAGATCGTTCACGCGTCCGACGGCCCACGCCATGACTCCCCATCCGATCTGCTGGCAGAACGTCATCATGGCGTAGGCCGTTCCGAGCCGGCGCTCGTCGACGAGGTAAGTAACCGACGGCCAGAGGATCGCCGGCACCAGCGAAAAGGAGAGCCCGAGCAGCGTGACGGCAAGGCCGAGCGGCAGGCGGGTTTCCGCGATGATCAGGAAGGCCGGGAAGAGCAGCAGTGAGCCGACGGTCATCAGCAGCGCACGCCGGCCAATCTTGTCCACGAGCAGCCCGAAGAGCGGGGTGGCGAACATCGCGGTCAGCGGAATGACGCCGTTCAGGAACGCCGCCTGCCCGGGCGAGGCGCCGTGCGCGTGCTCGAAGACGATGTTCGCGAAGCGGCGGAAGGGGAAGACGGCCGAGTAGAAGGTGACGCACAGCCCGACGACATACCAGTACGACCGATCGAACCGGACGAGATCGGCGAGCACGAGCTTGTCGCTCACGACGGACGTATCCCGAGCGATCGCACGCTCGGACCGCCGTTCGACGATGGCATAGAGCACGCCGCCAGCGATGCAGGTGCACGCCACGAAGCCGGCGAAGAGCAGCGGCGGCTGCCAGGAGTCGAAGAGCCCGGCGGCAAAGCCACGGGAGTTGTCGGCGGCCACCGAGCCGAACCTCGCGATCATGAGGTTCACGCCCATCGCGAACCCGAGCTCGCGTCCTTTGAACCACCTTCCCAATACGGTAGTAGCGGCCACGATGAGCGGTTCAGCGCCGAGCCCCATGATGAACCGTCCGGCCGCCATGGTGAGGTGGCTCGGGGCTGCTGCGATGACGAATGCGCCGACCGCCGTAATCACGCCGAACGCCACCATGGCGCGCTTCGTGCCGGCACGATCGATGAGGATACCTCCAGCCAGCAGCACGAGCAGCGCCGCAACGTTGTAGGCGGTGTCGAGCAGTCCAATCTGGGCCTGCGTGAACCCGAGCTGCGCCTCGAGGAGCGGCCCGACGGGGTTCAGCGCATCGAACGCGTAATAGTTGCCGAACATGGCCAGGCTCACGAACAGGAGCACCAGCCAGCGGTCGCGTGCCGTCGGGCCGTTGCCCGAGAGTGCAGCGGTCATCAGGAGCAAGTCTACGCGACTACCTGCGTCCTTGCTCCCGTCCCTGCAACTGGATTCGCACCTGGAACTCCCCTCGGTTGTCGGCCAGATGATCGTCGTTCACCCCGAGGTACAACTGTCCGCTGGCGGGCGCCCGGAGCGTCTCGCCACTGCCGACGAACAGGGGGGTCGCCTCTCCGATTCGCGCGATGAGGGCGCCCGCGGCGCGGGAGGCAAGCGGCGCGGAGGGAGCGCGGCGGTCCGCCGCGGCTCCGCCCGGGCCGGCCGTGTCGCCGGGATCGCCGCTCAACTGCACGGTTCCCGTCGATTCCAGGCGCAGCAGCTGGCCCTCGCGGACGTAGATTCCGGTGTTGGTCCAGCGTTCCGTCGCCTTTACCACCACGGCGTCCGCCCGAACGCGGAGCTCTTCGCCCGACAGGATGCCGTCCCCGTTGGCGTCGTGTATCCGAAACGCCCGTCGGTCTCCCCGCCACTCCGCCCGCGTGATCACGCCATCGCCGTTGGCGTCCATCTCGCGGAACCGGATCTGGGGTGCGGTGTCCTGGGCCGGCGGCGGCGGGGCCGGCGTCCTCCCGGGCATCACCTGAATCGAGGTGCCCGCCACGCCGTCGCAGTTGCCCATGCCCTCGGCGCGCACCTCGTAGCGCCCGGGCTGCTTGTAGATATACCGAATCGTCGTCGGGACCTGCGTAATGGGATGGGTGATCCGTTCCGTGCCGTCGCCGTAGTCCAGGCGCACCGCGCCGCACGGGTTCGTCCCGGTCACGGTGATCTCGACCGGCACCCCGGCTTCGACAGGTGACTTCGGAACCGATACGCCATTGACGACACCCCGTTGTCCGGCCGGCGGAATCGCGAGTACGAGGGCGAGTGTCCAGAGATCTGCTCGCATGGCTGTGTTCCCCCTGACCCCCGTGGTGGCACGAACTGTGCCGCCCCTGTTCCGCTGAACCGAGCACTAAACCCGGCCGTTCGCATGCTCGTCTAAGCCCGTGTGAACACCCTTCCTGTCGACCTTCGGGATGCCCTCCGCAGCCTCCGGCGCGATCGGGGGTACGCCGCTACGGTGGTCCTGACCCTGGCGCTCACGGTTGGCGGCACCACAGCTGTGTTCTCCATCGTCAACGGCGTGCTGCTCAAGCCACTGGCGTACCGCGAGTCACACCGCCTGGTCGAGCTTCGCGAGATCTGGCGCCAGTTCGAGGGGGACTATCCCTCGCTGGAGGTCAATGCGCGGCACTTCGACTACTGGCAGACGCACGCCCGCTCTCTCGAGTCGATGGCGCAGTACATCCTGCTGCCGCGCAACCTGGCGGGGCCAGGGGGCGCGCGGCAGATCAACGTGCTCGAGGCGAGCAGCTCGGTCTTCGAGGTACTGCAGGTGCAGGCGGCGCACGGCCGCACGCTCGCCGGGCCGGACGGGTCATCCGGCAGTCCTGACGTCGCCGTCATCTCTGACCGCTTGTGGCGGCAGCGCTTCTCAGGCGAGCCACGGGCCGTCGGCGGGTTTCTCGTGCTCGACGGCCGGCCCCACGCGATCGTCGGGGTGCTGCCGGCAGGGTTCCGGCTTCCGCTCGCGGGCGAGCTGGAAGACGACGTGGACGTGGTGGTGGCGATCCGGATGGGCGACGTGCGTGTCGGGTGGGCCGGCGACCACAACAACTTCGCAATCGGCCGGCTGAAGGCGGGCGTGACGTCCGAGCAGGCGCGCGCGGAGCTCGACCTCCTTCAGGGTCAGGTGAGCGAGCGCGCCAGGGCCGACGCCGGCGAGCCGGTGACCCTCGCGGCGTTCGTGAGGCCGCTGACCGAGACCGTGATTGGCAGCGCCCGACGGGGCTTGTGGCTGCTGCTCGGCGCCATTGGCGCCGTGCTCCTGATTGCGTGCTCCAACCTGGCGAACCTGGCGCTCACGCGGACGGTCGGGCGTCTCCGCAACGTCGCCATCCGCTCCGCTCTGGGCGCCAGCCGGGCGCGGCTCGTGACCCGTGCGCTGCTTGAGCAGGCGCTGCTTTCCACCGCCGGCGGTGTCATGGGCCTGTGGGTGGCGTGGGCGGCACTGGCCGTGTTCGTGAGAACGGCGCCGATTGATCTTCCGCGCGTCGACGAAGTCACGATGGACGGCCGGGTGCTCACGTTCGTGGCGGCAATCTCGGTCCTGGCCGGCCTCCTCGTGGCGGTCCTGCCGGCATGGCGGATGGCGCGGCGCGATCTGCAGGAGCTGCTCCGTGCGGGCACCCTGAACGTCGCTGGCGACCGGGGCAGTCTCCGGATCCGGGGAGCGCTGCTGGCGCTGCAGGTGGCCATCTCGGTGACGCTCCTCGCCGTCACGGGCCTCCTCGGCGCGAGCTTCGCGCGGCTGCTGAACGTGGATCGCGGCTTCGAGTCGGAACAGGTCCTGCTCGTGCCCGTGTCGATGCCAGCGCACCAGTACGCCGACGAGCCGGCGCGGCTCGCTGTCTACGATCGGCTGCTGGCTGCGGTCGAAGCGCTTCCGGGCGTGCGGAGCGCCACGCCGAGCTCGAACGTCCCCCTCTCGGGTGAAGGGCAGGTCAACTTCATCGCTTCGGTCGGCAGCACCCTGCCGCTTTCAGAGCAGCCGACCGCGAACTTCCGGCTCGTGGGCCCGGCCTACTTCGCCACGCTCGGAATCGCAGTCCGGCAGGGGCGTGCGTTCACGGAGACGGAGCGTGCGCCCGATCGGCCGACGCCCAGCCTGATCTCGGAGTCGACCGCCGCGCACCTGTGGCCAGGTGAAGACGCCCTGGGCAGGCGGTTCAGCCGCGGGCTTGCTGGCGAACAGGCGTTCGAGGTCGTCGGGATCGTGGCGGATGCGCGCACCACCACGGTGGATCGGAAGCCACCGCTGATGGTGTACCTGCCGTACTGGTGGCGCACGAGGGCATCGACGTCACTGCTCGTCAAGACGGCCGGCGATCCCGTTGCTCTGATGCCAGCGGTCCGCGCCGCCGTCCAGCGGATCGATCCCGCGATTGCCGTCGGCGAGCCGAAGACGCTCGACACCATTATCAGCACGGCATTCTCGGCGCGCCGCTACCAGATGCAGCTCTTCATCGCCTTCGGCTGCGTCGCGCTGTTCATCGCCTCGCTGGGCGTGTACTCCGTGACCGCATACGGCGTGGCGCGCCGGCGCCGCGAGATGAACATCCGCGCCGCGGTCGGCGCCAGTCGGCGGCAGGTCGTCGGACTGGTCATCCGGCAGGGAACGGCGCCCGTCGCCATCGGGCTGGCGGCAGGGCTGCTCGGCGCGGTGGGCGCCGGAGGGGTCGTGGCCAGCCTTCTCTTCGAGGTGCGGCCGCACGATCCCGCGGTGATCGGCTCTGTGACGGTCGTCGTCGCTGCGGTCGGCGTTCTCGCCTGCCTCGCCGCGGTCCGCCGCGGCCTCGTGCTGGATCCGGCGGCAGCATTGCGCGAGGAATAGCGCCACGGAAGACCAGGGATGGACGGGCCGGACGTGGGGGAC
>DASPFV010000052.1:0-34470 GCA_035620975.1 Vicinamibacterales bacterium | reverse complement strand
TGTGCGCCAGTAGATGCACGAGCCCACGGCAATCACGATGGAACGATACGGCGATGACACGATGCTCCCGGAAGAAAACAACCCATCATACCTTCGTACCATCGTGGGCATCGTGCTGACCGTCGGTTCGTGCATGCGCGACTCGAGTGAATTCCGCTGAATTCCGCGGTCAGTTCGTGCTTGGTCTGACCGCCAGTAACGAAGGGAAGTGGCCATGTCGGAAGCCCCGAAGAGCGCGCTCGAGCTCGTGATGGAACGCCTGCGGAAGAAGGACGCCGAGGCCGGCATCGAGGAGAAGCGTCTCACGGAGGCCCAGCGCGCGGAGATCGCCGAGGCGCGGAGCGTGTACGAGGCTCGCGTGGCCGAGCGGAAGATCCTGCATCAGTCGGCGGTCGCAGGTGTCTTCGATCCCGCGGAGCGAGCGGAACGGGAGGCTGAGCTCCGGCGCGATCTCGAGCGGTTCGAAACCGAGCGCGACGCGAAGATCCGTCGCATCCGCGAAGACGCCGCGACCGGGTGAGGAGGGATGCGGCGCGGCGGACTTCCTCCGCCTGGCCGCAGTTGCCTGGTTGGGGAGAATCTACCCGGCGTCGTCCTGGCGACCATGACGGAATTGACCGGGGGCGACCCGGCCTGTCACGCCCGGTGGCGCCGTTCACGGATGCACAGCGCGCTTACACGTTGACGGCGGAAATCGATCCCGCCAGAATGCGGTCTGTCCAATGGCTCATGTCATTGCCTTTCCCCGACCGCCCGGAGCCCCGGACCATCGCCGGGGACCCGATCGACGCAGCGCGAACCGTGGCGGGCGGCGCGCCACGGACAAGAAAGGCTACGCGCCGCTCGTGCTCCTCATCGACGCTGACGAGAACAGCAACACCAGGTGCGAAGCCATCCTGGCCCGGCTGCACTTCGCCGTCGCACCGACGCGAAGCATCGACGAGGCCACACGCGTCATGGAAGCCCTGCGGCCGAATCTCGTAGTCGCCCGTGTCGCCGATGCCGCGGCACTTCGTCAGGCGACCGGCGCCGACGTGCCGATCGTGCTCCTCAGCGACGACCTGCTCGACCCCGAAGCGCTGGTCGAAGAGATCCGCCGCGAACTGCGCTCACGCCGCCCCCGCTGACGGCCACCGTCCCACACCGACCGGCGCCACGGAAAAGCACGGACCCACCGCCACGGAAAAAAACGGACCAACCGCCACGGAAGAACGGCCACAGAAGAACCGCCACGGAAGAACCGCCACGGAAGAACCGCCACGGAAGAACCGCCACGGAAGAACACGGAAGAACACGGAACCGGTAAGGCTATACGTTTGAGAAAGCGCTCTGTGCATTCCGTGTGAGGCATACGGCTGCGCGGCGGACTTCGAGAATCCCCCCTGTATTTCCGTGTTCTTCCGTGTTTTTCCGTGGCCGTTTTTCCGTGGCCGTTTTTCCGCGGCCGTTATTCCGTGGCCGTTTTTCCGTGTGGTTCCGTGGCCGTCTGAGCCCCCCGGTGGCCGTTTGTCGCCTTGGAGGGTATGACCCGGATTCTGGCGCTGACCGTGGCCGTGCTCGCCGCGGCGGCCGTCACGGCCGCGCAGCCCGTGACTCGGCAGCCGGTGACCCGTGCCGACGTGCTTGGCACCGTCGGATGGCTGAGTGCCAGGCTGCCCGACGCCAGCTCCTACGATCGCTGGGAGAACGGGATTGCCTCCGTCGCGGCCGGCGCCGGGTGGTACTGGACCGACCACCTGAAAACCGAAATCGAAGCCGGCCTCATCTCGACCGCCCGGTTCTACGCACCGAACGTCGTGGTCGTAAATGGGGTGCCCTTGTACGGGACCTCGCGCTACGACATCGATTCGCGAGTTCTGGCTGTCGTGCAGCAGTACCAGTTCTACCGCAACGTCTGGTTCCACCCGCACCTTGGTGCAGGCGTCGAGTTGACCTGGGAAGAAACCCGGCGCGCGGACGAGCCGCTGTATGGGTACGACCCGCTCACGCGCGGATCGCGCGGCGTGTTCCAGCCCGGGGTCTTTCCGGCGGTGACCGAGGTCGTCGCCCGGCCCTTCGGGCAGATCGGATTCAAAGCGTACCTGACCCAGCGGACGTTTTTCCGGCTGGACCTGCGGATCGGCTTCAGGGACGAGATCGAAAGCGCGCTGCTCCGCGCCGGTGTCGGTGTGGACTTCTGAGCCGAAGAACCGAACCTGGAACCATGAACCAGGAACCCTGAACCGAACCATGAACCCGGAGTTGTACATGAGAACCGCCGCCGTCGTCGCACTCTGCACCTCCCTCGCCTCCGGCTGCGCCACTGCGCCGGCTGCGGTGCGTCAGGCGGGCGTGCGGACGGTGCCGGACCAGGTCACCCGCGAGGTGCTTGGGGACCTTGCCCGGCAGCTACCCGCCGGCTCACGCGTCGTCGTGACGCTCGACAGCGGTCAGCGGATCAGGGGCACACTGCTGCGGGTCACGGGCGACCAGGTGGTGCTGCACCCGCGAGTACGGGTGCCTGAGCCGCCCCTGGAGATTTCGCTCGACACGCTGCGGGGAATCGAGGCCGATCAGCCCAATGGCGGGATGGGCAAGGCGATCGCGATCGGCGCCGCCGTCGGCGCCGGAGCCGCGCTCGGAATCCTCATGCTGCTCGCAGCGATCTACGCGGATTGAACGGGACGCTTCGAGACTCGCTGGTGAGCGCCCTCGGTGATCGAGATGCGCCCGGCTGCAGAGGTCAGAGGCCGAAGGCGGCGGCGAGGCGCCGGGTGATGCTCCGGTGGACGCGTGCTGCGACCCGGCGGGCGAGGTAGGCGTAGCGCAGGCTCCTGCGCCGGTGGTGGCGCTTGGGGACGGCCGCCTGACCGCCGAGCGGGCTGGCGGGCATCCAGCCGTCTTCGATGAGCTTCTGGTGAACGCCGAGCGTGCGCGTCACCAGGCGCGCGGGATCGTCGAATTGCTCGATCAGCTCGGTTCCGTTCGGGTAGGTCACCTCGAGCATGTAGCCGCCGCCGTGGAGACGCCGCCGGACCTCCACGTCGATCTGCGCCGCTCCCCGCGTGAAATACCAGATCATGCTCGCCGCTGAGCACTATCGGCTGCTTGGCTCGTCGCCATCAGGCCCTCCCGGCCCTTTTTTCACGACGGTCGCCTCCGCCCGCGTGCCGCAGGTATCATGCTGCCTTCCAATCCGTTCACGGCGAGCCGCGACCGGCGTCTCGCGAACGCAGTTTCGAGGAGCTCAGATGACGCGACATGTCCGTCTCGCGCTGATCGGGCTGGTGGTGATTGCCGCCACAGCCCTGCCCGGCCTTGCGCAACGGCGACCGATCTCGGAGCGCGATCTTTACGCCTTCGTGTGGGTTGCCGATCCGCAGATTTCCCCGGACGGATCACAGGTGGCCTTCGTCCGGGTCACGGTCGACGAGCGCCAGGACACCTACGACTCGGCGATCTGGATCGTGAAGGCCGACGGCAGCGGGGAACCCCGCCCGCTGACGTCCGGGACGCGCGACACGTCGCCTCGATGGGCGAGGGACGGCCGCCGGCTGGCGTTCGTCCGCTCCGTCGAGCAGGACGGCCGCCCGCAGCCGCCGCAGGTGTTCGTCCTCGACATGAACGGCGGCGAGCCGTGGCCGCTCACCGACATGCCCCGCGGGGCCGCCAACCCGGCGTGGGCGCCCGATGGCCGGACGATCGCGTTCAGCTCGGGAGCGCGGCCACAGGACTTCGAGAAGAAGAAGGCCGAAGCCAAGACTGGCGAGACCCCCCGTGAGAGCGACGTCCGCGTCATCACCGAGGCCGTGTACCGCGCCAACGGTGTCTCGGGATGGGGTTACGTCGATCGCGATCGGCCCTCGAGGGTCTGGACCGTGCCCGTCCCCGAACGCGGCAGCGACACACCGGCTGAGCCCCGGCTGGTCACGCCGGGCGAGTTTCCGGCGGGCAATCACAGCTGGTCGATCGATGGAAGCCGGATCTACTTCGTCTCCAACCGGCAAAAAGAGTCCTACTACTTCCCCAGGGATGCCGATCTCTACTCTGCGCCTCGCGCCGGCGGGGAGCCGAGTCTGGTCGCCAGCATCGAGGGCACGATTGGCAGCTACGCCGAGGCACCTGACGGGCAACGCTTCGCGTTCGTCGGCATCCTTCACGGCTCGCCTGAGCGTTCCTATTCTCAGCCGGACCTTTTCGTCGTCGACCGCCCCGGTGCCGCGCCCCGCAACCTGACGACGGCGTACGACTTCGACATCGGTGGCTCGATCGCCGGGGATCAGCGCGCCCCACGCGGGCAGCATCCCGCGGCACCAGCCTGGACCGGCGACGGACGGAGCGTGCTCATCAGGCTCGGCGAGCGCGGGGACGCAAACCTCGCACGGGTGGACGTCACCTCAGGCAGGATCGCCCCCCTCACGTCGGGGAGCCACGAGGTGATGTCATATACGGCCGACACGGCGGGCCGCTTGATGGCGTTCGTCCGGTCGACACCCACTGCGATCGGTGACCTGCATGTCCTGGACACGGGCGGAGCCGACGCTCCACCCCGCCGGCTCACCTCGTTCAACGATCGCCTGTTCTCGGACTTGAGCATGAACGAGCCCGAGGAGATCTGGTACACGAGCTTCGACGGCAGGCGGATCCAGGGCTGGATCCAGAAGCCACCCTCCTTCGACGCCTCGCGCAAGTACCCCCTCATCCTTCAGATTCACGGAGGTCCGCACGCGGCCTACGGCAACACGTTCACGCACGAGTTCCAGTGGATGGCTGCCAGGGGATACGTCGTCCTCTACACGAACCCGCGTGGCAGCTCGAACTACGGCCAGGACTTCGGCAATATCATCCAGTTCGCGTATCCGGGCGATGATTACCGCGACCTGATGGCGGGCGTCGACGAGGTCCTCAAGCGCGGCTACATCGACGAGACGCGTCTCGGCGTCACCGGCGGCAGCGGCGGCGGGCTGCTGACCAACTGGGTGGTCACGCAGACGACCCGGTTCAAGGCTGCCGTGAGCCAGCGGGACATCTCGGACTGGACGAGCTTCTGGTACACCGCGGATTTCACGCTGTATACGCCGACCTGGTTCCGCAAGCCGCCGTTCGAGGACCCGGCAGACTTCGCCCGTCGATCGCCCATCACCCACGTGGCGAAGATACAGACCCCGCTCATGTTCATCCTCGGGGACGAGGACTGGCGCACGCCGCCGGCGGCTGGCGGCGAGGAGCTGTTCCGCGCCCTCAAATACCTGAAGCGCCCGACTGTGATGGTGCGCTTCCCTGGGGAGAACCACGACCTCTCCCGATCGGGCAAGCCCTGGCATCGCGTCGAACGTCTCCAGCACATCGTCGGCTGGTTCGACAAGTGGCTGCTGCAGAAGGATGCCGGCACCTACGATGCGCAGGCGCGCTGACAGGATGCACGAAGGCGCATCCTGCACGGGAACCCTCGTGCCGGCGCTCTGGCCGGCGACGGCGTCCGGGCTCGACGGGCGGCCGTCAGCGCCCGGTCTTCGCCTCTCGGGCAAGGACGGCGCGTGACGACGGCGGGTACCGCATTACCCCGAGCGCGGGTGACCCGGACGGACATCTGGCTGCTCGCGGTGCTGTTCCTGGCTTCGGGGTTCAGCGCGCTCGTCTACCAGTCGCTCTGGCTTCGGCTCCTCGGTCTCGTGTTCGGCGTGACGATCTATTCGGCCAGCACGGTCCTGGCGAGCTTCATGGCAGGGCTCGCGGCTGGCGCGCTCCTGGCCGGCCGGATTGCCGACCGGACCCGCCGCCGCTTGTTGTGGTTTGGTGCCGCCGAGATCCTGATTGGCCTCACGGCGCTGGCCACGCCGGCGGCGCTTGACTGGCTGACGGCAGCGTATCAGCGCGTCCACGCGGCAGTGCCCGACTCCCCGGCCGCGCTCACCCTGGCGCGGCTGGCGGGTTCGGCTGCAGTGCTGATCGTGCCGACGACGCTGATGGGCGCCACCCTTCCCCTGGTGCTGCGCGCCGCGTCCGCGACCCCCTCGGAGTTCGCCCCGCGGGCGGCGCTGCTCTACGCCCTCAACACCACCGGAGCCGTCATCGGCACCATCGCGGCCGGGTACTACCTCATCGCCGGCGTCGGAATTGCGGCGACGCTCGAAATCGCCGCTGCCATCAGCGTGTCGGTCGGTGTGCTCGCGATCCTCCGTGAGCTGACATCGCACCGGCCGACGGGAGATCCAGCCGGTGAGGCAGTCGGGCCACACGAACCGTCCGCCACGCTCCGGCGCGCACGGCGGCGCGTCCTCGTCGCCTTCGGCGTCTCGGGTTTCGTCGCGCTCGCCCTGGAAGTCGTCTGGTTCCGCATGCTCCTGCTCTTCCTGCCCGCGACGATTTACGTCTTCACGACGATGCTGGCGGTCGTGCTGGGAGGGATCGCGGCCGGAAGCGCGATTGCGACGCCGCTGCTCCGGCGGGAGCGTGACTGGGTGGCGCGACTTGCCTGGCTGGAGATCGCCATCGGCGCGAGCGCGCTCTTCTCGATGGCCGGACTCGGCTGGAGCTACGCGGCAGGGTGGCGCACCGGCGCGACTCTGCAGGCCAGCGCGCTGGCGATGCTCCCGACGAGCCTCCTGATGGGCGCTGCGTTCCCGATCGGCCTGCACTGCTGGGTCAGCGGGCACGACAGGGAACACGCGCGCCTCGGCGACCTGGTTGCCCGGTTCTACGCGGTGAACGTGTGCGGCGGCATCGGCGGCGCCCTGGCGGCGGGATTCGTGATCATCCCCCTGATCGGGTCTCGCCCGAGCCTGATCCTGCTCGCCGCGCTGAGCGTCCTCACGGGCCACTACCTGCTCGCCGCGGCGGACCAGCCGCAGGCGCGCCGGGTCGCTGCCGCCGCAGCGTCGCTGCTGGTGTTCGCCGCCGGCGCGTCCGCCGTCCGGGACCCGCTCGATGCCGTGCTCGCCCGCCGTTATCCCGGCGAGCGGGTGCTCTGGCGCGAAGAAGGCGCACAGGCCACCGTCAGCGTCCACGCGCGCGGCGCGCGCCGCACGCTGTACCTCGATGGGCTCCATCAGGCCAACGATTCATCCGACATGATTGCCGTGCACCGTCAGATTGGGACCCTGGCGATGGCGCTGCACCCCGATCCGCGGTCGGCGCTCGTGATCGGGCTGGGTGGCGGCGCCACGGCAGGCGCGGTCGCCGCCGTAGCGAAGGGATCGGTCGAAGTCGTGGAGCTCTCGTCGAGCGTGATCCGCGCTGCCCGGTGGTTCAGCCACGTGAACGGCAATCTGCTCCAGCGCCCGATTGTGCGAGTACGGCGGGACGACGGCCGTAACTTCCTGCTGCTGACGTCGTCCCGCTACGACGTCATCACCGCCGACATCATCCAGCCGTTCCACGCTGGCGCCGGGAATCTCTACTCCGTCGAGTACTTCCGGCTCGCACGCCGCGCGCTCCAGCAGAACGGCCTGATGCTGCAGTGGATCGGTCACCGGCCCCGATCCCAGTACGAGCTGATCATGCGGACCTTCACGGCCGTGTTCCCGGACGCCACCCTCTGGGCGGGTGGCACCCTGATGGTCGGCACGCGACAGCCGCTCGCGCTGAGCAAGAGCGCGCTGCAGGACCGGTTCTCGGATCCCGCGTTCCGCGACACGCTCGCGTCGATCGGCGCGAGCGATCCCGACGGCCTCCTGGGACTGTACTCAGCCGGGCCCGACGAGATGCGCCGCTTCGTCGGCGTCGGCCCCGTGCTCACCGACGACCAACCCCTCGTCGAGTACTTCCTAGCGCTGCCGCCAGGCGAGCCGGACGCAGACGTCAGCCGGCTCCGCGGCAACGTGTCGCGCTGGCTGCAGGAGTAGCAGGAAATCCGGGCGCCCCGGCGAGCAGGAAGACGCGTTTCGACGCGGCGTCGCGAAGGGTCGGTTGCCCGGAGCGCAGCCGGCTGCAACGCCTCGGGCATTGCAGACGGGGGCGCGCCGCCCTGCTTGTCGGATCCGTGCCCGGCGCTACTCCGCGAGGCAGTACAGGTACCGGTGGCCGCGAAGGTAGACGGCGTTCTCGACCAGCGCCGGGGACGCGTTGAACCCGTCGTCGAGCTTGTTGGTGGCCAGCACCTCGAACTGCGGACCGTGCCGCAGGACGACGGTCGTGCCTTCCTGGCCGGGGATGTAGATGCGCCCGGCGGCGGCCGCCGGTGACGCGAACACGTTCGGTACCGCCTCGATGCGCTGCACCTGGTAGTGCGGCTTCCCGGTCTTCGCGTCGAACGCCGAGACGATTCCGGAGTTCGACTTCAGCAGGTAGAGCATCCCGTCGTACAGCAGCGGCGAGGGCACGTACGGCGTATCGCGATCGAGCGTCCAGGCGATCGCGGGCGACCCCGTGATGTTGCCGTTCGCCTCGGCCAGCTTCACGGCCTGGAGGTCGTTGCCGCGGAACCCGCTCGTCAGGATCACGAGCCCCTCGGCCGCCACCGGTGAGGGGATCGGATTCATCGTGAGACCGTCGCCGAACCAGATCAGCTTCCCCGTCTCGAGATCGTAGCTGCGGACCTGCTTCATGCCGCTCGTCACGACCTGCGCCCGCCCACCGTGCTCGACTACGAGCGGTGTCGCCCACGAGTCGATCTCGTCGCGCGCCGCGCGCCAGCGCTCCTCGCCCGTGCGCTTGTCGAGCGCGACAATGAACGACTCGCCCTGGTGATCCCAGACGACGACCAGCGTGTTGCCATGCAGCGCGGGCGTGCTGCCCTCGCCGAACTGGTTGCGCATGGTCTTGTCGCCGAGATCCTTCTGCCAGACGGGCTTCCCGTCCATGTCGTAGGCGTAGATGCCGCGCGACTCGAACGACGCGATCACGTGCTGCCCGTCGGTGACGGCGGAGGGAGAAGCCCAGGTGCCGTGTTCTTGGTGCGTGCCTTCGTGCGGGGCTTCTTCACGCGCGACGCGCTCCCAGAGGACGCGGCCGTCGCGGCGATCGAGGGCCATCACGAGGTACTTGTGAGGCGAGGCCGCCGGCGCCCCGGCGCCGCTGAGGGGAACGGCTGTGAGCAGGAAGACGCGGTCGCCCCAGATCACCGGCGTTCCGGCGCCGCGCCCCGGAATCTCCTTCTTCCACCTGACGTTCTTCGTCTCGCTCCACTCGAGCGGCGGCGTCGCGTGCCTGGACGCGCCCGTTCCGTCGGGCCCGCGCCACTGCGGCCAGTATCGCTCGGCTTCCGGGTTGGCCGCGGTGATGGACGCCGCGAAGCATGCGATCGCACCCGCCCCCGAAACTGCGGCGCTCAGCAAACGAATCGACACGGATCAATCCTCCAGGACATGGCATCGGCTCGCAGGCGAGCCTCGACCCGCACTTCGCCCGGATCGTTTCGGCTACTTACGCTTCCCCCGGTCCGGGCGTTTCATATCGCTCCACCGCAGAGCTTCGACAGCAAGCGAAACAGGCGAATCGATCAGACGATGACGGACCGGGCAGCCAGGAGCGGTTCCTTGTACCGCTGGTCACCCTCGAAGGCGACCTGCTCGCTGGCCGCGGCGAGCGGGATGGCATTGAAGAGCAGCTTCCACGCCACGTCGGCGGGCAGCGCGGCCCGCGCCGACGACGACGGCACCGACCCTTCCATGAGGGTCCAGCGTGAACGCTCCCGCTGCAGCGTCCACTGGCCGCCGCCGGTGCCCGTCACGTCGACGACCACGGCGGCGCCCTCGGCGGCCTCGACGGCCCGGAACGCGTGCGGAAGGACCCGGATGGCGATTTCGAGAACGGCGCGGAGCCACTCCGGGCGGTCGAGCGGCGCCGAGACGGCGTCGCGAATCTGCATCTGGTGGTGCCAGACCTCGGTGAACTCGCGGCCGATGTCGAACCAGGCCTGCGACTCGGCCTCGCCGGCCCACGACACCGGGAAGCGCGCGGGCGCGTCGAGGGCCGCCGACTCGAAGTAGCTCGCCAGCTGGAGGCCCGCGATCCGGTACAGCTCGACCAGCACCGCCGGACTCAGTCGTTGGGCCACGCGCACCCACTCCGCGTTGAGCGTGTTGATGAGCGTCACGAAGCCCCGCTCGGTCCGGATCGGCATCGGCGGCGGAGGAAGCGGCTGGCCGTCGCGGTCCACCGTCAGGCGCCGCAGCGCCGTGTCGACCAGGTGGGCCACAACGTCCCGCACGCGCCAGCTGCCCGCGACGGTCGGCCGCTGCCAGTCCCCGGGCTCCAGCCCGGCCAGCAGATCGAGCAACGCATGCGCCGCCGGCCGGAACAGCGGCCGCGTGTCGGTGACGGGCAGCGGACGAAGGCTCATGGGTCGAGTAGACTGAACAGCTGTGCTCGCGGGCCTGACGACACATTGTAGTTGACGTGGAGGGCGGTTATTCAGGTAGATTATCTAGCTGAGAGCATGCCTAAACGTGGAACGTCCCCCATCGACGGCGAGCTGCTGCAGGGCACGCTCGATCTGCTGATCCTTCAGACGCTCACGCTCGGTCCCGCGCACGGCCACACCATCGCGCACGCGATCGAGCACCGGTCCGACGACGTCCTGCAGGTCGAGCACGGCTCGCTCTATCCCGCGCTGCACCGCCTCGAAGACCGGGGCTGGATCGCCTCGTTCTGGGGCACGTCCGAGAACAACCGGCGCGCGCGGTACTACCGTCTGACGCCGCGCGGCCGGCAGCAGCTCGCGTCCCGGACCACCCGCTGGGACGTGCTCGTCCAGGCCATCAATCGCGTGCTCCGGCCCGCGGAGTGAGCCAACCATGGGCTGGATCCGCTTCTTCCGGCGCCGGTACTGGGACGATGAGCGCGCCCGGGAGCTCGAGGCTTACCTGCACGAGGAGATTTCCGACAACATCGCCCGCGGCCTGTCGCCGGACCAGGCGCGCCGCGCCGCCCACCGGAAGCTCGGGAACGCCGCCCTGATTCGCGAGGATATCTACCAGATGAATACCGTCACCCTGCTCGAAACCGCGTGGCAGGACCTCAGATACGGCGCGAGGCTGCTCCGCCGCAACCCGGTGTTCGCCGCGGTCGCCATCCTGACGCTGGCGCTCGGCACCGGCGCCAACGCCGCCATCTTCCAGCTCGTGGATGCCGTCCGTCTGCGCTCGCTGCCCGTGGAGCGCCCGGACGAGCTGGCCGAGCTGCGCATCGACAGCCGCGGCAAGGGCCGCTCGGGGCGCTTCATCAGCCGGCGTCCCATGCTGACCTATCGGCAGTGGCAGGAGATCGAGCGGCAGCAGGAGCCGTTCGCGTCGCTGATGGCGTGGTCCGACACGAGCTTCGATCTCGCTGGTGGCGGCGAAGAACGCCCGGCGAACGGACTGTGGGTGACCGGATCGTTCTTCGACACGCTCGGCGTGCAGCCGTCCGTCGGACGCCTGATCGGGCCCGCCGACGACGCCCCCGGCTGCCCGCAGCCAGGCGCGGTGCTGAGCTATGCCTTCTGGCAGCGCGAGTACGGCGGAGACCAACGCGTGCCCGGGCGCACCGTGCTGCTCGACGGCCATCGATTCGACATCATCGGCGTCACGCCGGAGCACTTCTTCGGCGTCGAAGTAGGACGTGCTTTCGACGTGGCGCTGCCGCTCTGCTCCGAGCCCGTATTCCGACCGGCCGACAGCTCGCTGGAGGGACAGATGACCTGGTTCCTCGGCGCCATCGGCCGGCTGAAGCCGGGGTGGACGACCGACCGCGCCACCGCGCAGCTTCGAGCCATCTCACCCGGATTGTTCCGCAGCACGCTGCCCGACAACTACGTCGCGGAAGACGCCGCGGCCTACCTGGCGTTTCAACTCGAGGCCGTTCCCGCCGGCACGGGCACCTCTGTGCTCCGCGGCAACTACTCGACTCCGCTCTGGATCCTGCTGGCGGCCACCGGGCTCGTGCTCGTGATCGCGTGCGCGAACCTGGCCAACCTGCTGCTCGCGCGGGCCACCGCGCGCGAGCGCGAGATCGGCGTCCGTCTGGCGATTGGGGCCTCGCGGCGCCGCATCGCGCGTCAGCTGCTGTCCGAGAGCCTGCTGCTCGCGGCCATCGGCTCGGCGGCGGGCCTGCTCATCGCCCAGTGGCTCAGCGGGTTCCTCGTCGCGTTCCTGAATTCCGACCAGCGCCCTGTCTTCCTCGACCTGAGCGTGGACTGGCGACTCGTGGGATTCACGGCCGCGGTGGCGGTCGTGGCCTGCCTGCTCTTCGGGCTGGTCCCGGCGCTGCGCGCAACAGCCGCCGCACCCGCCGCGTCGGTGCTCGGCAGCCGGGGAACCACGGACCTCCGCGAGCGTTTCACGCTGCGCCGCGTGCTCGTCGTCGTCCAGGTTGCCCTCTCGCTGGTCCTGCTCGTGGGGGCACTGCTCTTCGCGCGCAGCCTCCGCAACCTGATGACCGTCGACCCCGGCTTCCAGCAGGAAGGCGCCGTCGTCGTCAGCCTGGACTTCCGCCGGGCAGACGTGCCGGCTGAGCAGCGCCGCACCGTCTACGATCAGGTGGTCGCGCGGCTGGCCGGGATCCCCGGCGTCAGCGCCGCCGGCGAGGCGTTCATCGCTCCGCTGAGCGGGTCCGGCTGGAACAACCGTATCGTGGTCGGCGGTGAGCTCAAACCGCTGCTGGTGAACTTGAACAGCGTCGGACCCGGCTACTTCCGCGCACTCGCCACTCCGCTCGTCGCCGGTCGCGACTTCTCGGATCAGGACACGCAGCAGTCCACGCCCGTGGCGATCGTGAACCAGACCTTCGTGAAGCAGGTCTTCCCGAACGAGAATCCCATCGGGCGCGTGTTCCACATCGAGGATTCACCCGGCGAGCCGAACCCGCGTCTTCAGATCGTGGGGGTCGTGGCCGACACGAAATACCAGAACTTCCGGGAGACAGACGTGCCGATTGCGTATGTCGCCGCCCGGCAGGACGCGAAGCTTCCGCCGTACGTGCAGGTGGTCCTGAAGACGACGACCGGGCTTCCCGGCGTCCGCGGCGGCATCACCCGGGCGATCGCCGAGATCAACCCGGCGATCGGCATCCAGCTGCAGACGATGGATCGCATGGCGCGGAATCTCCTCAGGGGTGAGCGGTTGATGGCGTGGCTGTCGGGGCTGTTCGGCGCCCTGGCCGTGCTGATCGCGACCATCGGCCTCTATGGCGTCATGTCGTACATGGTCGCGCGGCGCCGCATGGAGATCGGCATCCGAATGGCGCTCGGCGCCGACCGCGCCTCGGTCGTCCGCATGATCATCGCCGAGGCGGGCCGGCTGCTCGTCATCGGCGTCATCCTGGGCGCAGCGCTGTCGGTCGCCGGCGCCCGCAGCGCGCAGTCGCTGCTCTACGGGCTCCAGCCCTGGGACCCGGCCACGCTGGCGCTCGGAGCCGGCCTGCTCGGCGCCATCGCGCTGCTGGCGAGCTGGCTGCCCGCCTGGCGCGCCGCGCGGATGCCGCCGACGGCCGCGCTCCGCGAGGAGCCGTAGCCACGGAAGAACACGGGCCACGGACGAACACGGGCCACGGACGAACACGGGCCACGGACGAACACGGGCCACGGACGAACACGGACGGACACGGACAGGGAATGTGGCCAGCTCTCCCAGGTCTGCGCGCCCTCGGGGGCCTTCGCTTTCTCTCGGCTCGATACTGCACCGTTGGGCTTCTGCAAATCTTCGCCGTACGTCGGCGCACGATCGGCGCGTGATCGACCGAGGCATCGAACGCGCTTAGCTTCTTTCCGGTGAAGAATTGACCGCGTAGAAAGTGATCCTGCGGCCCTCCGGCGGCGGCCCGCTGGCCAGTCACACTGATGCGGCCTTCACGCGACGCGCCACCGCTGCCCTCGACGAAACCAGCGCTGGCGTTCCAGCGCGTGTCGTGCGGGCGTTGTGCGGCCCGGGCGCGGCAAGATGACCCGCCGCACCCGCGCGAGATCACCGCCGCTTCATTCGCGGCCGACGAAAATCCGCGACGGCCCGCCACGATGTCAGGTAGAAAACATGATCAGTACTGGCAACGTGCTAAAGACGATGCCCGCATGCGGCGCGATGTCTCTGCGACGGCCGCCGCGCGCGCCGTGCCGGTGCTGAACGGCCGAGGCCCTTGGAGCGAGGCGTCGCACCGCGCAGCCGGGAAAGCGGGCAGAGCGATTCCGCGCGGCGAGCTCGGCCCCTGTGATCCGCGTCGTGCTCACGCGACCCGGCGCATCTGTGTGCCTGGCGCTGCCGTCCACACACATCCGTGCTCGCCGCGACGGCGAGCGAAGCAAGCGTAGGAGCGAGGCCCGTAGTCCCGCCCCGCGGAAGCGGGCCTCGACCGGCCAGTGCCGGCGCGGCGTATCACGGGGGGCTCGTGACCGAGCCGCAGACCGTCCCCCACACGAAGGCCCACAACGTGGCCTGTGGTCAGGCCGGGCACCGGCCATTACTACAATTCAGCGATTTCTTCACGAAGTAGCTCAGCTACGCGGACGCCGGCGCGAGAAGTTCGGTGGACACATGATGGCGCCAGGCTTGACGATGGAGGCGCGTCCAGAAATTCTTCCTTCAGCGCGCCAATCAAGCACTTGATTTTGACGGGAGATACAGGGACCGTTTTTCTGTGCTCGTCCGTGTCCGTCAGTGGCCGTGTCCGTCCGTGTCCGTCTGTGGTCCGTGTCCGTCTGTGGTCCGTGTCCGTCCGTGTTCATCCGTGGCCCGTGGATCCGTGTCCGTCCGTGGCCCGTGTCCCGTCCGTGGCCCGGGACGAAATTGGCCCTCCTCTTCTTCCGTGGCCATGGTCCAATTCGTGGCGGAGGATTCGATGACCGATCCCGTCCCGCTCTCGTCACAAGACCTCGTGGATCCGTGGCAGGCGCTCGATGAGGGCCGCGTATCGCTCGCCCGCGCTCCGGAGCTCTATCGGGCGCTCCTCAGCGGCCTGCCCGCGGCCGCGCTCGAGGCCGACGAAGGCCCCGGGACGTGGACGCCGCGCCAGGTGCTCTGCCACGTGCTCCATGCCGAGACGGACGACTGGATCCCTCGCGTCCGCATCCTGCTGGAATCGGGACCGTCGCGCGCGTTCACACCCTTCGATCGGGAAGGCGGGTCTGCCACGTACGCCGGCCGTCCGCTGCCCGGGCTGCTGGACGAGTTCGCGCGTCTGCGACAGGCCAGTCTGGCTGCACTGGACGGTTTGGAGTTGCGCGAGGCGGACCTGGGTCGTGTGGGCCGCCATCCCGAGCTCGGGGTCGTCACGCTCGGGCAGCTCCTGGCGTGCTGGGTCACGCACGACTGGGCGCACCTGGCGCAGATCTCGCGCATCCTGGCGCGGCGCTACGGGGCACTGGTCGGACCGTGGAAGGCGTACTTCAGCCTGCTGCGGTGAGGCGCCCGACCGCGCGCACCGCGCCCAGAGCCGAGAGTGCGGACAGACCGAGAGCCAAGAGCCCTGAGCCGGCCAACGCCTTGCGGCCCGGCCAGCCTCGACGTAAGCTTCACTGCGCGGCTACGGCGTAGCCGTGCTTACAGAGCCAGCATGTGTCCGGATCTGTCAGATTCGGTGCAAGCACGGCGGAGGCGCGCACGGCGCGCCTGCGAGGAAGCGGCGCGGGGGCGGAGGGGCCCCCCCCGCAAGCGACCCGAGCCGGGGTGTAGGGCGACGACGCGAGCCGTGCTCAGAGGGCCAGCATGTATCCGGATCTGCCAGATTGCGTGCAAGCACGGCTGAGGCGCGCACGGCGCGCCTGCGAGGGAGCGGCGCGGGGCGGAGGGGCCCCCGCAAGCGACCGAGCCGGGGTGTGGGGCGGAGCCCCACTCTAGAAGGAGCGGCAGCATGAAACGACAGACCGCGAACGAGTTCGACCAGGAACTGCTCAACCTCTTCGATCAGTACGTCCACGGCGACATCGACCGCCGCGGCTTTCTCGATCGCGCCGGCAAGTTCGCCGTCGGCGGCATGACGGCGGCCATGCTGCTCGACGCGCTCAGTCCCCGGTTCGCCGAGGCGCAGCAGGTGCCGAAGGATGACGGCCGGTTGAAGACGGAATACGTGCCGTATCCGTCGCCGTCAGGCAACGACAAGACGCGCGGTTATCTCGTCCGTCCAGCCAAGGCCGGGGGCAAGCTGCCGGGCGTGCTGGTCGTGCACGAGAACCGCGGCCTGAATCCCCACATCGAGGACATCGCCCGGCGCCTGGCGCTCGACAACTTCATCGCGTTCGCGCCCGACGCGCTGGCGCCGCTCGGCGGGTACCCGGGCACGGAGGACGAGGCCCGCGCGCTGTTCCAGAAGCTGGACCAGCCGAAGACCCGCGAGGACTTCGTGGCCGCGACGTCGTACCTCAAGGCGCTTCCCGACTGCACAGGTCGTGTCGGCGTGGTGGGCTTCTGCTACGGCGGCGGTATTTCCAACATGCTCGCGACGCGCGTCCCCGATCTCGCCGCGGCGGTTCCCTTCTACGGCGGACAGCCTCCCGCGGCGGACGTGCCCAAAATCAAGGCGCCGCTGCTGATTCAGTACGCCGAGAACGACGAGCGCATCAACGCCGGCTGGCCGGCGTACGAAGAGGCGCTCAAGGCGGCCAAGGTGCAGTACACCGCCTACTTCTACCCGGGCACCCAGCACGGGTTCAACAACGACACGACGCCCCGCTACGACGAGGCCGCCGCGAAGCTCGCCTGGCAGCGGACGGTGGAGTTCTTCAACAAGCACCTCAGGACGAGTTGAGGGAGTTCAGCGCGACGAGCCTGCAGGCGCGAAACGACCTCCGAGTCCATCCGTGTTCATCCGTGTTCGTCCGTGGCCGTGTTCGTCCGTGTCCGTCCGTGGCCGTGTTCGTCCGTGTCCGTCCGTGGCTCAGATCTGCGAGTACGACGCCGGCCGCAGGAACACCGTCGTGATGTTCGACACGATCTCGGCGTCCGCGTAGCCCGGTGTCGAGGCAAGCTTCTTCCACTCGGGATCCACCCGGAAGGCGTTCCACGCCTTCTCCCGGGCCGCCATGTTCTCGTACACGAGCATGTACGTCAGGTTCGGGAGCCGTGGGCCCAGCAACGTACGGCCGAAGAACACCGGGGTCAGCCCGCAACGTCGGAAGATGTCGACCTCGCCCATCTCCGCGAACATCCGGACCTTCATCCGGTGGGCGCGCTCGTTGTGGCTCTCGTAGGTGCGTAGCTCGAACAGGCGGGGGCCCTTCGATTCCGTCGCCGCCGGCACCTCGATGCGGGGCACGTTCGAAAACGCGCGGAGCAGCGAGGCCTCCTGTCTCACATAGACCGGGTCCGTGGCCGGCGCGGTGAGATACGGATCGGCGGCCTTCATGAACGCCTCGTCCTTCTCCAGGCCGGCCTCGATGGCCTGCATGGCGTCGAGCGAGGACGAGGGGGTCAGCACGAACACGCCCGGGCTTGGAAGCCCGAACATCACGTCGAACACACCCACGGGCCGATGACCCAGCCGGTTCAGCGCCGGAATCGCGGCGTTCTGCAGGAACTCGGCCAGCCGTCGCGGCTGTGTGCCGGTCTTCAGCACGTAGTGACGCCAGACGTAGTACTCGGGACTTATCGCACTCCCGCCGGGTGCCTGCTCACCCGCGCCGGCCGCTGCCATGAACGTCGTGCCCAGGGCCGAGGTGAGAAACGCTCGTCGCTCCATGGGTAATGTGCCGCCTCCGAAATGCCCTTCGCCTCATTGCTTGCGCGGCGGCGGCCCGCATGCCACCATGCCCGCGCACGCGCCGCGCTGACGCGGCGACATCATAACAGGTCCCGAACGGAGACGCGCCATGCCGTGGACGTCGATCGCATTCGCCGGCACCTTCGTCCTCACGTTTGCGACAGCATCGACCGCGCAGTCCGCCGGTACGGCGCCGGCGGCGGTCCGCCCGAACATCCTGTGGATCTCGAACGAGGACATGAGCCCCCGTCTCGGGAGCTACGGCGATCGCCTGGCGCGCACGCCGGCACTCGACCGGCTCGCGCGCGAGTCGATCCGCTTCACGCGCGCGTTCACCACCGCGCCGGTCTGCGCCCCGAGCCGGGCGGCGATCATCACGGGCATGTACCAGAACGCGATTGGCGCGCAGCACATGCGGACCACCGAGGACACCGTCCCCGAGCTGCCGGGGCCGTACCTCGCCGTGCCGCCGTTCTATGTGAAGGCCTTCCCCGAATACCTCCGCGCGGCCGGCTACTTCACGAGCAACCGCTCGAAGACCGACTACCAGTTCGGCGTGCCGTTCACGATCTGGGACGACCTCGGTGCGCAGGCGCACTGGCGCAACCGGCCGGACCGCAGCCGGCCGTTCTTCTCGGTGTTCAACCTCGAGGTGACCCACGAGAGCCGGATTTTCCCCAGCAGCCCTGCCCGGAAGGGCAAGCCCCTCGTGACCGATCCGGCAAGCGTGCAGGTGCCACCTTACTACCCCGACACGCCGCTCGTGCGGCAGGAGCTCGCCCGCGTGTACGACAACATCGCGGACATGGACGCGCAGGTGGCCGAGATCCTCGCACAGCTCGAGGCCGACGGCCTCGCCGACCAGACGATCGTCTTCTACTGGAGCGATCACGGCGACGGCATGCCCAGAGCCAAGCGGTCGCTGTACGACTCGGGCCTGCACGTGCCCCTCATGATCCGCTGGCCTGCGGCGCTGAAACCGGCCTTCACGCCGGGCACCACCAGTGACCAGCTGGTGAGCTTCGTCGATCTCGCGCCCACGGTGCTGGCGCTCGCAGGCCTGGAGGTTCCGGGCCACATCCAGGGAAGGGTCCTCGTCGGCCCCCACGCGGTGCCTGCGCCGGAGTACGTCTACGGCGCGCGCGACCGGATGGACATCGAGTACGACATGATGCGCTCGGCCAGGGACGCGCGCTTCCTCTACATCCGCAACTTCGTGCCCGAGCTGCCCTACGCCGGTCTCATCCCGTACCGGAACCAGAGCGACATCATGCAGGAGTTGCTGAGGCTGCAGGCGGAAGGACGGCTGAATGGACCGCCCGCGCTGTGGCTGCGGACCAGCCGACCCGTCGAGGAGTTGTACGACACGATCGCAGACCCCCACCAGATCAACGACCTCGCGAAGGATCCCGCGCATCGCGCGCCGCTCGAACGCCTGCGCGCGGCGGTGGCCGACTGGATGCGCCGCATCGGGGATCAGGGGCTCATCAACGAGCCGGAGATGATCCAGCGGATGTGGCCGGGCGGAGTGCAGCCCGAAACGGCCCGGCCCTATATCCGCTCCCGGCGCGCGCTGAACGCCCCGGACCGGCCGGAAAGCGTCGCCATCACCGGGCCGACGGAGTTCGTGATCTACGTACCCACTCAGGGCGCCTCGATCGGCTACACGACCGAGGAGGGGCCGGGCGCGAACTGGCGTCTGTACACAGGGCCAATCCTCGTCCCGGGCCCGGCGACGATCCGCGCGAAGGCGATCCGCTACGGCTACAAGGAAAGCGCCGAGACCACCCTCGTCGTCACCCGCGCGGCGTCGGCGGCTGGCCGGCAATGAAGCGGTCCACGCGGGCGGCGACGTCCTTGAGATAGGCGGCGTCGCCGCCCGAGATCTCGGTGGTGACGTAACCGGAGTAGCCGGCCTCGCCCAGGGCGCGGCGCACCTCCGGCCAGTCGATATCCCCCTCGCCGAGGTTGCGCCAGTAGAATCGCCCGTTCTGCCGGTCGAGCGCGAAGTCCTTCAGGTGCACCTTGACGATCCGCTGGCCGAGGGTGCGGATCCAGTCCTGCGGGAAGCCGTAGAACACCACGTTGCCCACGTCGAAGTAGGCCCGTACCACGGGCGAGTCGAACTCGTCGACGTAGCGCGCGAACTCCAGCGGGCTCAGCAGGAACTTGTTCCAGACTTCCTCCACTGCGATCGTGACCTTCAGATCGCGGGCCATCGGGAGCAGCCGCTCACGGATGACGCGCTGCGAGCGCGTCCACGCGTCCTTGTAGGATGTGGTCGCGTCGACGACGGCCGGGACGAGCAGCACGGCGTCCGCGCCCCAGAGGACGGCATTCTTGAGGGAGGTCTCCATCCCTTGTACGCTGCGGTTCACCATTTCCGGATCGCTGCTCGACAGGGGCAGCCGCCAGTGGTCCTCGTTCATGACCGAGTGGATGCGCAGCCCGGTCTTCTGTGAGGCTTCCCGGATCTCCTCGGCCTCCTCGGCGCGGGCGATCGTGCGCATCTCGATGGCCTCGAAGCCGGCCTCGCGGCCGATGGCGAAGCGCGCCGCGTAGGAGAGATCGCGGGGCAGCATCGAGATGAGCACGGCCTTCCGCAGGCTTCCGGCGGCGGCAGCCTCGCCCTGCTGGGCAGCCGCCGACGGGCGGACGCCGGCGCCGGCGGCGAGGGCCCCGGCGCAGAGCTTGAGAAACGTGCGGCGGTCGTTCATGTGCTTCCTCCTGAAACGTCGGCGCCCCGGGGCCGTGGAAGGCTATACTACCCCTGTCCGTCGAGTCTTCGACGGCGAGGTCTTCCGCCTGAAGGCGGAAGCCACGAGTCTTTCGCGAGTCAACGGCGACGGCCCGTACTTCCGCCCTTCAGGCGGAAGAACCAACCGTTCACCTTCAGCGGGAGAGCCAGCGATCAGCCGTCGGACGGGGAAGACCGATCGAGCCGCGCAACAGCCAGGAGACGCCTCATGAAGCCAGACAACACCGATCTCAGCCGTCGCGCGTTCATCGGATCCGTCGCAGCCGCGGGCGCTGCTGCGGTCTCGGCGTGCGCCACGGCTGGCGGGCCGCGCGCCCAGACTGCCGCGGCCCAGCCCGCCGGCGGACTGGTCACTCCCAAAGCGCCGGACGGTCCCGTTCTCAAAGCCGGCCTCGTCGGGTGCGGCGGGCGCGGCCGGGGCGCCGCGGCGAACTTCCTGGACGCCGGGCCCAATCTTCAGATTGTCGCGCTGGCCGACGTGTTCCCGGATCGCGTCGCCGAGGCGCGGCAGCTCCTGAACGGCAAGCGCGGTCAGCAGATCGAGGAGGCCCGCTGCTTCACGGGCTTCGATGCCTGCCAGAAGCTGCTCGATTCGGGCGTCGACGTGGTGCTGCACGCCACGCCTCCCCACTTTCGTCCTGCGCACATGGCCGCGGTGATCGCAGCCGGGAAGCACCTCTTCATGGAGAAGCCCGTCGCCGTTGACGTGCCGGGAGCCCAGGCGGTGATGGCGACCGCCGAGAAGGCCGCGAGCCAGGGGCTCAGCATCATGACGGGCACGCAGCTCCGCCGCGACCTTCCGCGCATGGAGGTGCATCGTCGGGTGCGCGGCGGCGAGATTGGCGACATCGTCGCGATGCGAACGCTGCGGAACCAGGGCGCCTTGTGGTACCGCGTGCCGCAGCCGGGCTGGTCGGACATGGAGTACCAGATCCGCGATTGGGTCAACTGGACCTGGCTCTCGGGCGACATCATCGTCGAACAGCACATCCACCACCTCGACGCGATCCTCTGGGTGCTCGACAAGACGCCGGTCAAGGCGACGGGGATGGGCGCGCACGTGCGGCGCCGGACGGGCGACCAGTACGACTTCTTCAGTATCGATTACGAGTGGGATGGCGGGCTGCACATGCACAGCACCATCCGCCAGCTGAACGGCTGCGCGAACGTCCGCGAGGAAGTGCTGGTCGGCACAAAGGGCTCCGCCAACCTGGACGGGATCATCTACGACCTGAAGGGGCGTCAGATCTGGAAGTACGACGGCCCCGAGAACAACTCGCTCGTCCAGGAGCACGTGGACTGGGTCACCGCGATCCGCTCGGGCAAGCCGGTGAACACGGCCAGGGACACGGCGCACTCGACGCTGATGGCGATCATGGGGCGGGATTCGGCCTACACGGGGAAGGCGATCAGCTGGACCGATCTGCTCGCCTCGACAGCCCGATTGGGACCCACCGAGTACGCGCTGGGCCCGCTGCCCTACAAACCGGAAGCCCCCCTGGCGGGGGTGGACCACGGACCTCCACTCAACGCGACGCCGACCCCGCCGGAGGCCGAGCTGGAATCGACCCTGGCTTCCTGATCGGCGGCGCCGCATACGGCAGGGTCTCGGGCGTCACACGGACGCCCGAGGTCAGCTTCAAGGGGTACTTGTCCCCCGTTGGAAAAGTCATCTCCACGAAATAGGCGGTCCAGCCTGCCGCCGGCGGCTGTACGCGGCCGATCCACGTGTTCGGCCCCCGGGGCTCCAGCGCGGTGCTCGTGAATGCCGGCCCGAGCACGTCCAGCCTGAAGTTCCGGGCGGACGGGTTCGTCGCCTGCCACAGGAGCACGCGATCCGGCCGCTGTCTGGCGACCACCTTGATGCTCCCGTCCTTCTCGAACGTCCACTTCGCCTCCGGCCGGGGCGCGTTCTTCACGATCGCTGCATAGAACGCGTGCAGGGTTTCGAGGGCGTCGGTCTTGTCGAGCGAGTGCGACGCGTTCGGCACGTATCGGACGTGCGTCTCCCCTTTCAGGTCGTCGAAGTAGAACTGCGACGAGTCCGGCAGGAAGAACTGGTCGCCGGTGGCGTTCAGCAGCAGCTTTGGAAGGGTCAGCCGGTCGCGGTACTCGTAGGGCTCCTCGATCTTCATCAGCGCGCGGAACTGGGGCGTTCCCATCCAGTCCATGATCCGGTGGTGCACGTAGTCGTCCACGGCCTCGGACCAGGCGCCGTATGCGCGCCAGTGATGAATGAACGACGGCTCGACGTTCAGCATGTCGATCACGACCGGTGCGATCGCGACGACACGGGCGTCGACCGCTGCAGTCGTCCAGGTCGTCCAGCCCCGCTTCGACGCACCCGACACGACGTAGCGTGCGACGGTGTGCCCGCCGCCCTCCGGTGACCTCGCGAATGCCGTCACGGCATCCATCGCCCGCACCGCGCTCTTGGTCATCGGCAGGCGTGCCGGCCACTTCTCGTCGCCGGTCCGCAGGTACTTGTCCCACGTGTAGGCGATCATGTCGTCCTCCACGCGGGGCTTCTTCTCGGGATCGTCCTTGAACACGACCGGCTGGTTCGGCACGAGGCGCAGTTCCGAGACGACGGTGCCGGTGGCGCGGGCCATGTCGACGAGCCAGGCTGGCGGTCGCGCCGGCGGCTGCCGCTCCAGGCTCCCGCCCGTGATGAAGAGCAGCCCGACGTCGCTCGTGACGCGAACCGGACGGATCACGGTGACCCAGTGCGTCCAGAGCGGCCGCTCCACCTCCTGCTCGGTCAGCCACCGCTGGGAAGTCATCTCGAGCAGCGTGGCTGACGCTCCCTCGGCGGGCAGCTCGCGCAGGACCTTCCAGCCGAAGCTCGGGTCTGGCGCCGCCACGTAGCGGTCGAGGGCGGTGAGCGAGTCCCGGGCCGGAACCGCCGACTGGCGGGGAGCCGCCGTCAGCGCGAGCGGCGCGGCGACGAGCATCGACGTCAGCAGCCGGGTGCTGGACATGTCCTCTCCATGGATCAGAGCGTGTTGTACACGATCGTGACGAACTGATTCGGCTGCAGGAAACCCTTGCCCCATGTCTCGTCGAGATCCTTGGTGGGAGCGGCCGCGACGGCCTCCTCGACCGTCCGCCCCTCCTTCTTCAGCTTCTCCACGCGCTCCCGCACGGTGGCCATCATGTCGCGGAACTTCGTGAGCGAGGCCTGGTTGCCGGCAGGCCCGTGGCCCGGCACGATCGTCGTCTTTCCGTCCACCGTTTTCAGAGTCGCGGTCGCGGCGGCGATCATTCCGTTGATCGTCCCTCCTGTTCCGGCATCGATGAACGGGTACATGCCCTCGAAGTAGAGATCGCCCATGTGCAGGACGTTCGCCTTCTGGAAGCGGATCGTGATGTCGGTGTCCGTATGTGCGGGCGGCACGTGGGCCAGCTGCACCGTCTCGCCGTTGGCGTTGAGCGTGTGGCGGCCCGCAAACGTCTGCGTCGGCCAGGCCTCCTCCGGAGACGGGGCCAGCTTCATCCCGAGCAGTTCGTGCGACTGCCCCATCCGTTTCTTCGTGTTCTCGTGCGCGAGGACGACGGCGCCGGCCTTGCGGAAGTTGGCGTTGTTGTCGGTGTGATCGAAATGCCAGTGCGTGTCGATGAGCGACGTGATCTTGGCGGGTCCCAGCTGGTCGAGCGCCGCCTTCAGCTTGTCCCAGACCGACTGCACGAACGTATCCACCACGATTTTGCCGTCCGGCCCCGTCATCACGACCATGTTGCCGCCGGGCCCGGAGAGCATGGCCAGCGTGTCGGTGAGCTTGGAGATGCTGATTGGGACCGCGGCGAACTGCGCACGCATGGGCGCGAGCGGGTCGGCGGCCTGCGGCAGGACTGCCGCGGACGGCCGGGCAACCCACGACGGCAGCGCCGGCGCGATCAGCGCGCCGCCGGCGATCGTCAGGCCGCTCTTCAGAAGTCGACGACGGGTGAGCGAAACGGAGGTGTTCGGTAGGTGCGTCATAGGGTTTGAAATATATATCAGGCTCCAGGCTCCAGGCTCTAGGCTCTGGGCTTTAGGCTTCAGGCTCTCGGCTTTCGGCATCCAGACCGCCATCGGCTGGCTTCGTCGCGTCCTGCCGCGATAGGCTGTGAGGCATGCCCACCGGGCCACCGGCCTTCGAGCCGCTGACGCAGGCGCCGCGAACAGATCCGACGGTGCTCTACCGCGGGCGCGACGAGATGTACGTTCAGGACATGTTCATCGCGGCGCTCAAGGAACTCGACCTCTTCTCGTGGATCGGCGAACGCTCCGTCACGGTGGCAGACGTCGCCGACGGCTTCGGATTCCATGCTCGTCCGGTCGACGTGATGACCACCCTGTTCGTGGCGATGGGGCTGCTGGAGCGGGACGGCCCCGCGCTGAGCCTCTCGCCGCTGGCCCGCGAATATCTGATTGCGTCCTCTCCCTGGTTCATGGGCCCGTACTTCCCTCCCGTGAGCGATCGGCCGATCGCGCGCGACCTGCTCGAGATCCTGCGGACCGACAGGCCGGCGCGGTTTGCCAGCCGCCAGGACGAGGCCGACTGGCACGAGGCCATGGAGAGCGAAGCGTTCGCCGAGGAGTTCACGGCCGCGATGGACTGCCGGGGCCGCCTCCTCGCGCAGGCGCTCGCCCCGAGGCTGCCGCTGGCACGGCGGCGGCGGCTGCTCGACATCGCCGGCGGGTCCGGCATCTACGCCTGCGGATTGTGCGCGCGATTCCCGGAGCTCCGCGCCACCGTGCTCGAGAAACGGCCCGTCGACCGCATTGCCGCGCGGGCGATTGCGGCTCGCGGCTGCTCCGATCGAGTAGACGTCGTGGTCGCAGACATGCTCCGCGATCCGCTGCCCTCCGGCTACGACGTGCACCTCTACTCCAACGTGCTGCACGACTGGGACGTGGACGTCGTCCGCCACCTGCTCCACGCGTCCGCCTCGTCGCTGGCAGCGGGCGGCCTCATCGTCGTCCACGACGCCTTCCTGGACGCGGACAAGAGCGGCCCCCTGCCGATCGCGGGCTACTCCGTGCTGCTGATGCACGTCACGCAGGGCCGCTGCTACTCCACCGCCGAGATGGAGGGCTGGCTGCGGGATGCGGGATTCTCGAACGTACGCGAGGTGCCGAGCGCCGTCGGCCGCAGCGCGCTCGTCGCGGAGCGCACGGAGGGAACGCCCGCGTGACGACAGCAAACCACGTGGACGTGTGGGCGCTGAGCGATCTCTGCACGCCGTGGTGCGTGCACGTGGTCGTCACGCTGCGGATTGCCGAACACCTGCAGGCAGGGCCGCGAGGCATTTCCGATCTCGCGGCGGCCGCCGGAGCCGACGCGGACGCGCTGGCGCGCGTGCTCCGTCACCTGATCGCACGGGGGCTGTTCGACGAGCCTGCCCCGGGCGAGTTCGCGATGAACGACGCGTCGCGGACGCTGCTCTCCGACGGCCTGCGGATCGGGCTCGATCTGGACGGCTTCGGCGGACGGATGGCCCACGCCTGGAACACGCTGATTACGGCCGTGAGAACGGGGGCACCCGCCTATAACACCGTGTTCGGCCGACCGTTCTGGGACGATCTCGCTGCCCATCCGGAGATCGCGGAGCGCTTCGACGCGCTGATGGGCCCGGGCCACGGAATCCCGGACCCCGAAGTGCTGGTCACCGGGACGTGGGAATCGATTGCGCACGTCGTCGATGTCGGTGGAGGGACCGGCGCGCTCCTCGCCGAGATCCTCAAGGCTCATCCGCACGTCCGGGGGACGCTCGTCGACCTGCCATCCACCGTTGCGCGCTCCCGTGCGGTCTTCACGGCCGCCGGCGTCGCGGAGCGGGCGCTTCCGGTGGGCCAGAGCTTCTTCGACCCGCTCCCTGCCGGCGGCGACCTGTATTTGCTGAAGAACGTCCTGGCCGACTGGCCCGACGCGGAGGCCCGACTGCTCTTGCAGCGGTGCGCGGAGGCGGCCCGGCCCTCCGGCCGACTGGTGGTGCTCGGCGGCATTACGCCGGACGAGGCCGGTCCGGCGCCGGAGCTGCTCATGCTGGTCCTCGTAGGAGGACGGAGCCGCACGCTCTCGGAATTCCGGGAGCTCGCCGCCCAGGCAGGCCTCGCTGTCTCGGCAACGGCCCGGCAAGCCAGCGGCCGCTTCCTGGTGGAATGCCGGGGTCAGGTCTTGCAATAGCGTACGGCCGCTCTGCATGGAAGGCCCCCCGACGACGATCCTGCTCATTCGCCACGCGCACGTCGATACCGGCCCCGAGCCCGGCCTCCTCTGCGGTTCCTTCGACCTTCCGGTGAGCCCGACGGGCCGGCGCGCGCTCGACGCGCTCGGGGCCCGCCCACCTGCCTGCAGGCCGGACGTGCTGTACTCCAGCTCGCTCGCCAGGGCCCGCGAAACCGCCGAAGTGCTCGCCTCCGTCTGGCACCTGCCGTGTACGGCCGACGACGGGCTGAGAGAGATCCACTGCGGCGTTCTCGACGGACGGCCAATCGCCTGGATCAAGCGCGAGTACCCCGAACTGTGGTCGCGCAACCAGGCGCAGCTTGACGACGAGTTCGCCTGGCCCGAGGGGGAGAGTTACCGTCAGTTCCGCGAACGGACGCTCAGCGCGCTGCGGCGTATCGCCCGACGGCACCAGGGGCAGCGCGTCGCCGTCGTCACGCACGCCGGCGTGATTGCCCAGGTCGTCGGGACCGTGCTCGGACGGCCGGCTGCCGTGTGGGAAGAGGGCCGGCCCGCTCACCTCAGCCTCTCGGAGATCGTCTGGGCCAACGGAACACCACGTTCCGTGGTGTCGTTCAATCAGCTGAGCTGGTGCCGATCAGCGTAGCGGCCCGCCGGATCACGCGCTCCCAGGCCCGCAACGCCTGCCGGCAGTCGCTTCGCAGCCGCTCGGGCGAATCGGGATTCCCCAGGACGGCAAGGTGGTACCGGATGGCCCCCGCCAGCCCGTTGCTCGCCGACGCCAGCCAGTACTCACGGCGAACAGCCGTCGGGATCCCGGCCGGCCGCCCGCGGCGCTCGAGATAGACGCGGAGCAGCGTGTCGTGCCGGCGCCGGGCCTGCGGCTCCCAGCAGCCGAGGGAATGGAGCCAGGAGGCGACGTCCTCGAGCGGCGAGCCGACACGCGCGCGACCCCAGTCGATGAGCACGACGCGCGGCCCACGCCCATCCGAGCCGATGATGACGTTTCCGGGGTGCACGTCACCGTGAATTACTGCCGTGCCCGAGTCGAAGAGGCACTGTCGAAGCTCCGCGAGATGATCGACGACGCGCTTGAGATCGCCAGGCCGTCGCCAGAACCGCACGCCGCTCGCGTCCCTCATCTCTCGAGCAGTGGCGACGGTAGCCTCCGCCGACGCCGCAAGCTCGGCCTCGTAGTCCCAGTTGAAGGCCGCGCACAGGAGATCCCGGGCAGCATGCAGCCTCGCGAGCTCCCGGCAGACCTCGGCCGCCGTCGTCGTGTCGGCCCACGGCCAGTCCGACGTCGGCCGAACGTACTCGAGAAACACGTATTCGACGGCGGCCTCGGATTCCACGCCGAGGATCTGTGCGGCGGGCGGCTGCGGCAGCCGATTCCAGAGCGCCCGGTACACTGCGGCCTCGCGGCGGAGGCCGCCGCGCAGCTCCTTGACGACGAGCTGGCTGGGCACCGCCGCCGGGACCGGTGCCGACAGCGACGCACGGGTCACCGCGGATTCGAGGCCCCCGCAGAGCGGCTGCGCAGCCACGCGCAAACGGGCTTCGGGGACGAGCCACTGACGCGCAACGAAGGATGCGATCCGGGCCTCCATGGATCGATCGTATCGACTTTGCGAACTGCGACGGGGAAAATCGAGAGCCGCTGGTCGGGGATCCGGCTCACTCCCGTCCGAACGCTTCAGCGAACGCCGCGCGCTGATCATGGCTGCCCAGCATCAGGAGGTCGGCGCCGGCCGGCAGCACCGTCTCGGACGTCAGCAGCGCCGTGAGCTGACTATCGTGCTGAATGGCGACGACGCTGAGCCCTGTCCGTGAGCCGATGCCCGACTCCTGCAGGGGGCGTCCGGCCAGTGAGGCGGGCACCGGGACGGAGAACAGCTCGACCCCTTCGCCGAGCAGCACGGGCGGGTAGCCGTGCAGGAGGGACATCACGGCCTCGATCCCCAGAGTCGTGTAGCTCAGCACGAAGTCCGCGCCGGCGCGGTGAATGGCTTCGAGGTTGCGCTCGTGCGTGATGCGGCTGATGATGCGGAGATCGGGATTGAGGCGGCGGCAGTACACGGCCAGGTAGATGTTCATCGCGTCTTCGTTGGTCGTGAGCAGCACCGAGCGCGCGTCGTGGATGCCTGCGCGATCGAGGAGGCGGCGGTCCGCGGCATCGCCGGAAAAGACGGCGTCGACGTCCTCGGCGATCGGAGCGAGCGCGGGTTCCGAGCGATCGATCGCGTGAACGGGCAGCCCCTTCCGCTTGAGCATCCTCGCGGCGGCGTGCCCCACCTTGCCGGCCCCGATGACGAGCACGGGGGGCGACTGGCGATCTGAGACAGGCAGAAGCGCGTTGAGCGCCAGAATCTGGCGTTCCGCCCCGGCCACGACGAGCACGCTGTCGGCCCTGATCTCGGTCTGCGGGTAGGCCGGCCGGAGCTTGCCCCGCTCCCAGAAACCCACCACACTCAGGCCCGTCTGCTGCCGGAGGCCGGTCTCGCGGACGGTCCGGCCGACGAACGGCGTGTCGTGGGCGGGGAGCTCGGCAATCTGCAGCCCGCGGTAGTCGCCGACCACGTGGGCCTCCGCCCGGCCGGCATCGACGCGGTTGGCCAGGTAGTCGCCGAGCTGGTGCTTGAGCGGCAGCACGGACGTGGCGCCGCTCAGTTCCAGGATGTCGATCGCGTCCTGCTCTTCCACGATCGCGACAACGGGCAGGTCCGGCGCGACCTCGCGCACGGTGATCGTGATGTTCGTGTTGACCGTATCCTCGCAGTTGGCCAGCACCATTCGAGCCCGCGGCGCGGCGGCGCGCTCGTACGTATGGCGGTTGTCGCTCTCGCCCGCCACGACCGAGAGGCCGTCGCCGAACCACTGGCCCGCCCTGGCGAGATCGGGCTCGATCACGACGTACGGGATCCCCTCCGCCACCAGGCGCTCGATCAGGCCGACGGCAATCGCGTCGTACTCGGCGATGATCACGTGCCCGTGGATGCCGGCGGGCACGTCACGCGGAGCCCGCAGCCGGACCCGCGCTTCCAGCCAGGGCGCATAGAACAGCCGGATGAAGAGGAACGGCAGCATCACCAGCAGGAACACGACGCCCGACAGCAGCACCGCGATGCTGAACAGGCGCCCCAGGTCGCTCGTGAAGGTGATGTCGCCGAACCCGAGCGTCGTCATCACGACGAGCGTCCAGTAGAAGCCGGTGATCCAGGAGTACTGTTCCCCCTCGACGTTCAGTTTGATGACGTGGAAGAGGAGCGCAAACAGGCTGACGAGGGCGCCGAGGAACAGGAGATACTTCGCCAGGGCACCGAAGTTCGCCCTGGCCTCGCGGTCCGTCGTCAGGTAGGCCAGCTGGCTTGGGAGGTACTTCATGCGGGGTGTGGCGGGCCAGTATATCGGCTCCGGCCGCGAGGCCTCCGGCTGCGCCGCCGCAAAGGCGGTCCGCGGCCTGACTGATGAACGCCGGTTCTGACGGCGACAGCGGCAGGCTCCTGCGCGAGCCAGCCCAGCCATCTCTCCGTGGCACCTGACTTGCAGACTCAGCCTTTTCCATGCGTCCAGTAGCGATCATCGAGCCGGCGACGCTCTCCACGCTGCGGCCGATCGCGGCGCTGCGCCGGCTGCCCCAGTTCGGGGATCTCCTGTGGACGCTTGCCACGCACCGCCTGAAGGTCCGGTACAAGCAGTCCCGTCTCGGGATCGCCTGGGCCGTCATCCAGCCGTTGACGATGATGGCGGTCTTCACCCTGGTGTTCACGATGCTGGGCCGCATGCCCGGATCGTCCGACGTACCGTACCCGCTCTTCGCCTACGCGGCGCTCGTGCCGTGGGTCGCTTTCTCGACGGGACTCTCGAGCGCCGTCGGCTCGCTGACGGGCCATGCGTCGCTGCTGACGAAGGTGTACTTCCCGCGCGAGATCCTGCCGATGACGTATGTCTTCGTCGCGCTGGTGGATCTCGGGCTGGCGTCGCTGGCGCTCGCGGGGTTGATGATCTGGTACGAGGTTCCGATCGCCGCGACTGCCGTATGGGCGATCACCGCCGTCATGCTGCTGGCGGCGTTCACGATGGCGCTGAGCCTGCTGCTGTCCGCCGTTCAGGTGCGGCATCGCGACGTGAGCCTCGCGATGCCGATGGTCCTGCAGGTGTGGATGTTCGCCAGCCCGGTCATCTATCCGCTGAGCGCGGTCAGGAAGGCGTTGCCCGACTGGCTCTACGCAGTCTACCTGCTGAACCCCATGGCGTCCGTGGTCGACACCTTCCGGAGCGCCCTTGTGCTCCGGCAGGGGCCCGACTGGCAGGCGCTCGGCGCCGGCGTGCTCGTGACCTGCGTGCTGCTGCCGTGCGCCTATCTGTATTTCAAGCTGTGCGAGCGCACGATGGCGGACGCCGTATGAGAAAACTGGACGTTCGCATCGAGCGCGTCTGGAAACAGTACCGCCTGGGCACGCAGCGGCGCGCCGACACGTTCTGGGCCCTGAAGGACTTTTCGCTCGACGTCGAGCGCGGCGCCAGCGTCGGCATCGTCGGCCGCAACGGCGCCGGCAAGAGCACCCTTCTCAAGATTCTCGCCGGGATCACGGCCCCGACGCGGGGCCGGGTCGTCATCGAGGGCCGGCTGGCGGCGCTCATCGAGGTGGCGTCGGGGTTCCATCCCGAGTTGACCGGCCGGGAGAACGTCTTCCTGAGCGGGGCGATCCTCGGCATGACGCGCCGGGAGATCGCGCGCAAGCTCGCGAGCATCGTGGAGTTCGCCGGGGTCGCGCCGTTCATCGACACGCCGGTGAAGTGGTACTCGTCGGGCATGTACGTCAGGCTGGGATTCTCGATTGCCGCGCACCTCGAGCCCGACATCCTGCTCGTCGACGAGGTGCTGGCGGTCGGCGACGCGGAGTTCCAGGCCCGGTGCCTGCGACGCATTCACGAGCTGCGGGAGCGCGGCGTCACCATCCTGCTCATCTCGCACGACCTTTCCGCCGTGGAACGGCTGTGCGACCGGGCCGTCCTGCTCGAGAAGGGCGAGATCGTCGCGGATGGAGAACCCGGACCGGTGGTCGCCCGCTACCACCAGAGCTACACGCGGGCCGAGATCGAGGCGTTCGATTTCCCGGAGGCAGCAAAGGAAGGGGCGCTGACGCTCACCGGGCTCGTCCCGCAGGATCCGAGCCGCAGCGGCAGCTTCACCGCGCGGACGGGGCGCCCGCTGTCCGTGATCATCCGCTATGCGGCCACGCGCGCGCTGCCGGCGGTCGTATTCCAGCTCTCCTACTACTCGGCTGATGGCCAGACGCTGCTGGCCCGGACCGAGACCGACACGCCGGTGTCGCCGGCGCCGCCGGGCGGCCTCGTCGAGTTCACCTGCCCGGAACTGCCCTTCCGCCCGGGTGCGTATGTGCTCACGGCCGTCGTGCGCGAAGCGGACACGCGCCACGTGATCGCCTGGTGGGACGGCAGCACGACGCTGCACGTCGAGCCAGGTCTGCCGGTCGAAGGCCAGCTGCACGTGCCGCACGCCTGGCGGGCCGCCACCGTCGCCGACACATCCGACACGGCTTCCGACGGCCGCGACGGCGCGATCGAGCCCGTGTCGTCCCCGGCCCGGACGCGATAGAGGGCGAAGCGCCGGTCTTCGTACACGCGGACGAGACAGCACGTCCACATGGCGTCGCTGGCAATCGCCAGCCCGCGCAGGCCGCCGTTCTCGATCTGCCGTCGATCGAACAGCACGTGTGTAATCCTGAGATCCCGCATGGCGGCCAGCGCCGCCGCTTCGCCGCCTTCAGCGGTGTGCCAGGTGGCCCGACGCGCCATGACCGCCTCGCTCGAGACACGCCAGCGCGTGGCGTACAGGTGATCGCCTCCCGCGAACGTGAGCACCCGCGCGTCGGCAGCCAAGGCAGCATCGATGTGGCGCCACGCTCCATACGAGGGAACCATCCGCCTGAGATAGGCATCCCGGGACTCGGACCCGAACACGACGCCAGCCGGAATCCCGCGCACGATGTGCGTCATCCATCCGTCGTCGCCGACCCGGTCCGGCTCGTGCCACTCCGTCGCCGGCGGCAGATTGAACAGCAGCAACGCGATCACGATCGCGTGCACGACCAGGCCAGCCGGTTTCGACAACATTGCGGCCGCACGCGCGAGTCTTCCGGCGCCCTCTGCGCTCAAGGCCGCGAGGAACGGCACGAGCGGAATGAGGAACCGGAGCTGGAAGCTGCTCACCGGAGACGCCCAGATCGCCGCGTACGCTGCGCAGCCGCCCGCGACGAACACCGCCCGCCTGCTGACGCGCCGTCCAAGCAGCGCGGCGGGCAGCAGGATGAGGAACAGCGGCCCGAACGTCCCGCCGAACCGTGCGGCGTGTACCGTGACGTCCCACGGCAGCGCGACGAGGCGCCCGGGGGTTCGCGGCGTTCCGAACCGATCCTTGAATTGCCGGAGGTCCCTTTCGTTCTCGGGAGACCAGCGCTCGGCCGGCCGTGCGCCGAAGACGGCGTAGAGATCTGGAAACACGGGGTTCCGCGACGCCGCGTAGGCGCGCGCGTACCAGGGGCTCGGGAGGATCAGCGCAATCCCCAGGAACAAAACGACCGGACCAAGGGTCGCACGTGCGCTCGTCGCCCGGCGCGTCTCGCGGATGATCAGAGCACCGGCGAGAATCGGCAGTGCCACCAGCGCGAGGTGCTTGATCGCGAGCGCGGCGCTCATCATGGCCGCCGACAGGATCAGCCAGCGGCGATCCTGCGATTCATCGTAGCGGAGGGCCGCATAGACGCTGAGCGCCAGGTACCAGGTGAGCGCGAGATCGATGTAAGCGGTCGTGGCTTCCCAGATCGTGAGCGGAGTCACGATGGCGAAGCTGCCGGCCAGGACGGCGCTCGCCGACGGAAACAGCCGGCGCGTCAGAACGGCCGTCGTGAGGCCCACGAGCGGCAGGCAGGCGAAATGGAGCAGCTTGGCCGCGACTGGCCCGCCGAGAACGAGCGCCGCTCCCCCGGGCAATTCCCACGCGAGCGGGTACAGCGAGATGAACTCGTGGACGATGTCTACCGGACGCCCCGCACGCAGCCACTGGACCGGGAGCCAGAGGTGGTACCAGAGCGCGTCGTACTCGGTCTCCGGAGCCAGCGCTCCAACGAACGCGCTCGCCACGGCGGCAACCGCGATCAGGACGCATACCCGCTCGATCACCGTCAGGGACCGCCAGAGATCCGGAAGCCACGTGGCGGCCCCGACGAACCGGGGTCGGGTCCAGGCGATGAGTGACACCAGTCCGGCCGCCCCGAGCAGGCCGGCTGTCACCCCGACCGGCCACGGCTTGTAGATCTGGAGGAACGAGAGCAGGAGGAAGAGCACGCCGAGGGCGGCGAAGCCCGAAGCCAGCACGAAGAGGAAGTCTTCGAGGGTCCCGTGCAGCACGCTCCGGACCGGGCGCGTCGCACGCGTCCCTGCACCCCAGGCCGCGAGCAGCAGCACGCAGGCTCCGCCGAGGGCCCGCCCCCCTTCGAGGGCGGCTTCGCGCCAGAACGTGAAGCCCGGAAACGGGCCGTTGAAGACGGCCAGCGCGTCGGCCGGCAGCGTGAAAGCATGCGCGACGATCCACGCTGCCCACAGGACCCACGCGATGTACGCAGCGGCGACTCCACGCACGACCGTCAGGCCGCAACCACGTCGCGATTTCCGTTTCGGTTCCCCGGCTCGAGCTGAACGACGCGCTCCAGCATCGCAGGCACTGCGCCGGCGGCAACCCGCGCGGCGATGTACTCCCGCCGATACCGCGCGAGCCAGGGACGGAGGTGTCTGCCCCGGACCCGCTCGGCGCCCGGCGAGTGCGGCACGTCTGCCACCAGAGCCGTGCCGAAGAACAGGCGGGCCGACGCGGGACCGTGCCGATCGAGCAGCTCCGCGGCGCTGGTCAGACCGTCCGCCAGATCGATC
>DASPFV010000051.1:0-3213 GCA_035620975.1 Vicinamibacterales bacterium | reverse complement strand
GTCGACCCGTTCGTCGTCGGGGTCGAGTCCTGAGTCGTGGTCGAATCCTGCGTCGTGGTCGTTGCCGGCGTCTCGGTCGTGGGCGCCGTCGGCGTGGTCGGGTCCTGCGTCGCGATCGTCAGCGCCGGCGGCACGCCCGTTCCGGCCGTGCCGGTGGTCTGGGCGCCGAGCCGGCCGGCGGCGAAGGCGCCGACACCGAGCGCCACGGACAGTACGAGGACAAGCGTCTTCTTCATCGATGGGGACCCCCTTGGGTTCGGTGTGATTACCGGGGCCCCCGCGCTCGCAACCCGGGTGCCAGCGACGCCGCCGGGCGCCGAGCGTAAATCCTACCCGGCGGCTATCCCACCGGCGGGCGGTGCTGACGCCACGGCCGCGCGCGCTCGAAGGCCGCGCACGCCCGCATCACGAGCTGATCGTGGAAGCGGCGGCCGACGATCTGCAGGCCGATCGGCAGCCCGTTCTTCGTGAAGCCGCACGGCACCGAGGCCGCGGGCTGGCCCGTGAGGTTGAACGGGTACGTGAACGGGATCCAGGCGTACGGCTGCACCGGGCGGCCCGCGATCTCGGTCGGGTTGTCGAGGCCGACCCGGAACGGCGGGCACGCGATCGTCGGCGTCAGCAGGAGGTCGTACTTCTCGAAGAACGTGCGCGGATGCTGCCACCAGGCGAGGCGGTCCATCCAGGCCTGGACGTAGCGCGTCGGCGGCTGCTTCAGCGCGGCCTCGATCATGGGCAGCAGGCCGGGATCGATGTCCTGGCGGCGCTCGATGAACGGCGCCATGCGCGTCGCGATGCCGCCGCAGAAGATCTGCTCCCAGCAGTCCTTCGGCGACGGCCACTTCGGCTGGACCTCGTCCACGCGGCAGCCCATCTCGCGGAAGGCCTTGGCCGCGCGCGCGCACGCCGCGCTCACCTCGGGGTCGACGACGTCCGCGTTGCCGAGGTCGTCCGTGTAGGCGACGCGGAGGCTCTTCAGGCCGCCGCCGAGCGCCTTCGTGTAGTCGACCCCGTCGGCCGGCAGCGAGTACTGGTCCCGCTCGTCGGGTCCGGCCACGACGTTCATCACGAGCGCGGCGTCGGCCACGGTGCGCGTCATGGGGCCGATGTGCGAGAGGCTCCAGGCGCCACTCGCCGGGTGGGTCGGCACCCGCCCGTAGGAGGCCTTGAAGCCGAAGATGCCGGCGCACGACGCGGGAATGCGGATCGAGCCGCCGCCGTCGGTGCCGACGTGCAGCGGCGCCAGCCCGGCCGCGGCGGCGGCGGAGGCACCGCCGCTGGAGCCACCGGGCGTGCGCTCGAGGTTCCACGGGTTGCGCGTGGGCCCGAAGAGCAGGTTGTGGGTGGCGCCGATCCAGCCGAACGTCGGCGTGTTCGTCTTGCCGATCATGATGCCGCCCGCGGCCTTCATCCGCTCCACCATCGGCGCGTCCTCGGTCGGCACGTTGTCGCGGAAGAGCGGCGTGCCGAACGTGGTGCGAACGTTGCGCGTGGTGACCAGGTCCTTGACGCTGAACGGGATGCCGTGGAGCGGCCCGAGCTTCGCCTTCTTCTTGCCGAGCGCGCGCTCAGCCGCCTTCGCCTCGCGCCGCGCCTGGTCGGCGTTGATGAGGACGTAGGCGTTGAGGCGGGGATTCAGCTTGTCGATCCGCGCCAGCACGGCGTCGACGAGCTCGACCGGCGACACCTTCTTCCTGCGGATGAGGGCGGCCAGCTCGGTCGCGGACAGCCACCAGAGATCGTGGTCAGGCATCGTGGCTCGGCTCCTGTCAGGCCAGGGACCCGCTCATCGAGAGCCCCGGAGGCGCGGGTCGAGGGTGTCACGCAGGGCATCGCCGAGCAGGTTGCTGCCGAAGACGGCGAGGCTGATGGCGATGCCGGGAAACAGCACGAGGTGCGGCGCCTTCTGCGCGTACTCGGCGGCGGAGACCGAGAGCATGCGGCCCCACGACGGGTACGGCTCGGGCACGCCCATCCCGAGGAACGACAGCGTCGCCTCGACGAGGATGGCGCTGCCGAGCTGCGCCGTGCAGAGGACGATGAAGGGGCCCACCGTGTTGGGCAGGATGTGGCGGAACGCCACGCGCAGGTGCCGGACGCCGAGGGAGCGCGCCGCCTCCACGTACTGCATCTCGCGGATCGACAGCACGCTGGCGCGGATCACGCGCGCGGCACGCGGGATGATCGGGATCGAGATGGCGATGATGACGTTCCGGATCGACGGCCCCAGCGACGCCGACATGACGAGCGCGAGGACGAGCAGCGGCAGCCCCTGCAGGATGTCGAGGAAGCGCTGCGCGATGAGATCGGTCTTGCCGCCGATGTACCCCGACAGCAGGCCGATGATGCCCCCGAGCACGGAGCCGAGGAGCGTCGAGCCCAGCCCCACGAGCAGCGAGACCCACGCGCCGTGCACGATGCGGGAGTAGATGTCGCGGCCGAGGTGGTCCGTGCCCAGCCAGTGCTCCGCGTTCGGCTGCCCCAGCGTGTAGGCCGCTTCGGTGGCGATCGGATCGTGCGTCTGCAGCCACGGCGCCAGCAGCGCGGTCACGACCATGACCACCATGATGACGCCGCCCGCCGCGCCCAGGGGCTTCCGCCGGAAGAAGCGGCCGAGCGTCGTCCACGCGCCCGGCGGCGCGGGGCCGACGCTGACGAACGGGACGTCCACGCGTGCTTCGACCGGGCTAGCTGCCATAGCGCACCCGCGGATCCAGAACACCGTACAGCATGTCCACCAGGAGGTTCGAGAGGATGACGACGATGGCGATGAGCATCACGAGGTTCTGGACGATCGGGTAATCGCGCCACAGGATGGCCTGCACGAGGAAGCGCGCGACGCCGGGCAGGTTGAAGACCGTCTCGGTGACGATGAGGCCGCCGATGAGGAAGGCGAACTCGATGCCGATGACGGTGACCACGGGCAGGATCGCGTTCTTCAGCGCGTGCCGCCAGATGACGATCCGTCCGTTCTGCCCCTTGGCCCAGGCGGTGCGGATGTAGTCCTCCCGCATCACCTCGAGCAGCGACGAGCGCGTGATCCGCATGATGAGCGCGGACGAGCGGTAGCCGACCGCCAGCGCCGGGAGCGCGAACTGGACGACGTGGCCGCTGAAGTCCTCCCGGGGCCCCACGTAGGTCAGCGGCGGGATCCAGCCGAGCCACGTCACCATGCCGAGGATGATGACCATGCCGAGCCAGAACGACGGCATC
>DASPFV010000050.1:0-2387 GCA_035620975.1 Vicinamibacterales bacterium | reverse complement strand
ACCCCCCAACGCTCGGCACGCCCCAGCACGGCTGTGGCGCGCCTCGGGATCACGCGCGCGGCCCCGACATGGCCCCCATACCCCCAACGCTCGGCACGCCCCAGCACGGCTGTGGCGCGCCTCGGGATCGCCCGTATCTGGAGCGCTGGCTAGCGGCCCTGGAATTTTGGGGGGCGCTTTTCCTTGAAGGCGGCGACGCCTTCCTTGTGGTCGAGGGTCTGCCGCACCAGTCCCATGTGGGACGACACGAGGTCGAGGTGCGTGCGGAGGTCGAGCCGCAGACTCTGGTAGACGAGGCGCTTGATCATGCGGATCGGCACCTGCGGTCCGTCGGCGATCTGGCGCGCGAAGGCGTACGTCCGCTCGCGAAGCTCGGCGTCGGGGTACACGCGCTGCACGATGCCGAGACGCAGCGCCTCGGGCGCCTCGACGAAATCCGCCGTCCACAGCAGGTCGAGGGCCTTGGCGGCGCCGATGAGCCGCGGCAGGAAGTAGGTGTCGCCGTCGCCCGGCACGAGACCGACCTTGACGTAGCCGGTGGAGAAGCGCGCGGACTCCGCGGCCACCCGGACGTCGCACATCACGGTCATCCCCATGCCCGCGCCGACGGCGAGGCCGTTGACCATCGCGATGACGGGCTTGTCGACCGTCTCCAGCGTCTTCGGGACGCGGTGGATGTGCTCCCAGAGCTGGTTCTTGTGGTCGAGCGGCGTCGGCTCGCCGTCGCCCATGCGCGCCACGTCGCCGCCGGCGCAGAACGCGCGCCCGGCTCCGGTGACGACGACGATGTTGACGTTCGGGTCGGCCTGCGCCTCCGCCAGCGCCTTCGCCCACGCGTCGATCATCGGGCCGGTGAAGGCGTTCAGCTTGTCCGGGCGGTTCAGGGTGATGGTCGCGATCGTGTCCTTCACCTCGTAGAGCAGGTCGGCCATGGTCAATCCTTCGCGAGGCCGAGCACGCGCTCGGCGAGAATGTTCCGGAGAATCTCGGACGTTCCGGCGCGGATGCCGCTGCCGCGGGCGAGCAGCTCGTAGAACTCCCACTGGCCGTGATCGACGGCCCACGGCGAGCCCTCCGCGATCTGCGAGTACGGGCCGAGCACCTCGGTCGCCGTCAGCGCCAGCTCCTGGTCCAGCTGGCTCCAGAAGAGCTTCGAGGTCGACCCCTCGGGACCCGGCTGGCCGCCACGGAGGATCTTGGTGAGGCTGCGGTACGCGTTCATCTGGAGCGCCTGCTCGCCGATCCACAGCCCGGCGATCTTCTGGCGCACGACCGGGTCTCCGCCCTTGCCACGGCTCCGCGTGAGCTTCACCAGACGATGGAGCGCGTTGCGCAGCGAGATGTGGCGGATGAAGGTCAGGAGATCGCGCTCGTAGGCGAGCGTGGTGATGGCGACCGCCCAGCCCTCGTTCAGCTTGTGCACGAGATTCGCGACCGGGACCCGCACGTTGTCGAAGAACACCTCGTTGAACTCGGCCTCGCCGGTGATCTGGCGCAGCGGGCGGACGCTGATGCCCGGCGTCGTCATGTCGACCAGCAGGAAGCTGATCCCCTTGTGCTTGGGCGCCGCGGGGTCCGTCCGGACGAGCAGGAAGCACCAGTCGGCGACGTGGGCCATCGAGGTCCACACCTTCTGGCCGTTGACGACGAAGTGATCGGCCTCGCGCACCGCGCGGGTCTGGAGGTTGGCCAGGTCCGAGCCGGCGTTCGGCTCCGAGAACCCCTGACACCACAGCTCGTCCGCGGTGAGGATCCTCGGCAGGAACCGCTTCTGCTGGGCCTCGGTGCCGAACTTCATCAGCGTGGGACCCAGCATCGACACGCCGCCGCGGTTGACGAGCTGCGGCGACTCCGCGCGCGCCATCTCCTGGAAGAGGATGATCTGCTCGGTCAGCGTCGCGCCGCGGCCGCCGAACTCCTTCGGCCAGTCCATGCCGACGTAGCCGGCCTCGTACATCGTCTTCTGCCAGGCGCGCAGCCGTCGGACCTCGTCCCGGTCGGCCCGCGACGAGGCGAACGCCATCCCCCGCAGGTCGTCCGGCAGGTTGGCTTCGAGCCACGCCCGCACGTCCTTGCGGAATCCCTCTTCCCGCTCCGAGAACTCGAAGTCCATCAGTGCCTCACCACATCACGCAGCCGCCGTCGACGTTCAGCGCCTGTCCCGTGATGTACCGCGCTTCGTCCGACGCGAGGAACACGGCCGCGTTGCCGATGTCCTCCGGCGTCTGCTCGCACTTCATCGGCACGATGTCGTTCACGCGCTTCTCGAACACCTGGCGGGCGGTCATGCCCTTGAAGGCCGGGTTGGTGTCGGCGATGTGCTGCGCCAGCTTCTGCCAGAAATCGGTGTAGAGCACGCCCGGGCAGATGGCGTTCGCGGTGATCCC